>CAXTGN010000051.1:0-16323 GCA_964243455.1 uncultured Acidobacteriaceae bacterium | reverse complement strand
GAGGTGGTGAGGTTGTTAATGTATCCGTCAAAGGGGGCGTAGACGCGGCAGTTGTTGAGGTTGTACTGCGCGAGGCGCACGGCGGCGGCGCGTTCTTCGCGTTGGTTGGTGAGCGGTGCGAGTGTTTCGACGCCGTTGGCTGCTTGATCGCGCTGCGCCTTGCGTTGCTCCACATCGGCTGAGCTCTGTTCGAAGTGGGACTGGTTGCTCTGGACACGTGCCTCGGCCAGAGCAACCTGCGCCTCGGCCTGCTGCACGGCGCGGCTGCGAACCTCCAGCAATGTGCGGGCCTGATCGACCTGGTCGGCGGTCACGAACTGTTGCGCGAGTAAGGGTTCCAGCCGGGCCAGATTGTCGGCGGCGTAATGCAGGTCAGCTTGTGTGCGGCGGACCGCAGCTTGCGCATCGGCTACATTGGCCCTGGCTTCGGAGATGTCAGCGGACATGGCATCGCGGTTGCCAGCGCTGCTGTAGATGTTGGCCTGCGCGACGTGGACCCCACTGATCTGCGAGTTGATGTAGCGACGCCGATCTTCGATCTGGCCTTCCAGCGCCGCCTGGTCAGAGAGCGCGCGCTGCAGCGCATACTGATACGGCCGCTCATCGATGACGAAGAGAAGGTCGCCGGTGTGCACAAACTCGTTGTCCCGGATCGGCAACTCGGTGATAGGGCCGTCTACCTGCGGCGCCATGCCGATGAAATTCGCAAAGACCTCGGCATCATCGGTTCGTGGATGCTCTACGGCTCGCAGGACAGCCAGGGAAGTCATCACAACGGCGAGGAGCACAACGACCGCGAGAAGCACCCAACCCAGGGGTCCGGGCCCCTTCCCGTTCCCCGCGGCGTCGGAGTCGGGTTCACCCCCTTGCGAAGACTGGTCTTGAGGAGGCTTCTGCGGGTCTGACTGCTGACTTCGATCGCTCCGCTGAGCAGGAGAGTCCGTCTGCGTTGCGCTAGGATTTCCGGGCTGGCTCGCGCCATCGTGAGAGGCTTCGTCCGGCTGCGCGGAGGCACGGTCCCGCTCCGGTTGGTACTCATCCGGATGCGTGTGCTCGGCCGGTTATGAGTCGGCGTGTTGTTGTGGCGAAGAGTCCTGCGACATGGAAGCTCCTATTCGAAGGCGAGCAGCCAAAGCGTGCTTGCGATGCCTAACGCCAGGCTGAAGTAGAGCAATGGGAGCATCGGGAGCCGGTGCTCCAGCCCGGCACGCTTGATGCCCCAACGCAGAAGAGCTGTGAGCAAGATGCTGGCAATGATGCATGCGATCCAGCCCGGGAAGTAGGAGCCCAGCACGTTAAAGGCGGGCGAGTGTGCACAGCCGGAGAGCAAAAAGAGGGCCGACAACGGCCGCAAGTAGCGTGCCGCTTTGGGGAACTGCGCAGGGAGAGAGCGGGGCTGGGAGCGAGGCAGGGAATGCGGCAGCGGACGCGTCAACGATGAGCCTTTCGGGACGCGGATTGCAGCAGGTCGCCGGTCCGGTAGGCAAGATTTGCAAGCTGGGTGAGAACGTCGGTGCGTGCCGTTACGTCGCTGCTCAGGGCCTGAGCGAGGGTGCGTTGGGCAGTAACGACATCCACCGTGTTGCGCACGCCCAATTGGTAGCTTCTGAGTGCTGCGTTATATGAGGCTTGCGCGGCCGACAGCAGGGCCGCCGCGGCATCCCGTTGAAAGAAGGCGGTGCGCAGGGCGATGTATGCCGAATACACCTGCTGCTCCACATCATCTCGGGTCTGGTCGATGGCGGCCTGAGCGCGCTTCTCGTCAGCATGTGCCTGGGCCAGCGCGGCGGTGCGCCGGCCGCCTTCGAAAAGCTCCCACCGTAGGTTCAGGGTGGCGTTCCACTCCTCAATAGGGCCGGCGTAGGTGTCAGGTAGCTGATTCTGTCGGCCGTAAGCGCGGACCTCGCCGCCCTGCCCTTGAAAACGCAGTTCGGGCAAAAAGGCGGAGTGCGCCGAATGAATCTCGGCGCGTGCGGCGTCCCGCTCGGCAACCTGTGCGCCGAGCTCGGGCCTTTGCGCAAGCGCACGCTCTATCTGCCCGTGGACGTCCACATCGAGCTGCCTGGGGAGCGAAAGCTCCTGCAAGGGTTGCACCTCCAATGGACCGAGGGGCGAAGCGCCAAGCAGCGAACGCAGATCGCCCCGGGCTACATCCACCTCACCCACAGCAGCCTGCAGGGTGAAGTTTGCTTGCGCCGCTGCGGCGCGGGCTTCCAGCGCATCGGGCAGGGTGGACAGACCCACGTTGAGACGTGCATTGACTGCGTCTCGCACCGTTTCCGCATTGCGGAGGTTCACGGCAGCGGCATCACGCTGACCGAGGGCATCGAGTAGATGGTAATACCGCTGGGCCGTGGCAAAGAGCACATCGAGCTGCGTTCGGTTGAAGGAGAAGTTGGCGTTCGCGACTCGCTCCCGCGCTTCGACAACTCGGGCTGAACGCGCACCAAAATCAAGGACCAGGTAGTTCAGTTCGAGATCCGGCTGATAGAGTCCAACGGTTTGGCGCACAAAGGCGGGTCCGAAGAGGACACCGCTTCGCGTGGTGTCGGTCATCATGACGGCGGCAAGCGCAGGGAACAGCTCGGCGCGCGCGATCCCTAGCCGAGCAGCTTCGCCGCGGGCCCCGAACCACGCGGCGCGGGTCGCGGGATTGTGTTGTTCCGCTAAGTCGATCAACTCGGGCAGGGTGTACAGGTGATCTCCCTCGAGGGATGTGCGTGGGTCCTCTTCCGCGGCCTGCGTCTGCGCACTACGTTGCGCAGCGGACGGCTGCCAGGGTTGCGTGCTTGTATCCGGCGGATGCTGCGCGATTGCAGGCAGGCACAGCATCCCCAAGCAGGCGCCGCCCGCAAGCAGACGCGACCGCAGACCTGCAGGTAAGATTCTGCCCCGATCCCGCGCAGCAGAAGTCAACGACGCCGTCCGTTTCCCGGCTTCCGTCACGCTCTTCTGCTCCAGCAGGGAACCCACAGAGAAAGGGTTCCGCGACAACCGGAGACAAGTTCCACTTCTTCCCGAACGCTCGCTCGGGTGGGGTCCAGGTCGGTGCCGCATTCAATGACCCGATCAACAGGAAATCTTGGGTCTTTGTAGTTGGAGAGGCTCGCACACGGGTGAGCTCGGGGTCGGCGATTTCTCCTCAGAGGCATGCATACTGGGATGCTCTGCGAGTCGAGGCGGTGAAGGAGCGGCGTCCGCAAGAATCCAGACAGCCGGTCGATGATGCGGATTCGGTTCCTAAGCCAGGTCCCCTGAGGAGCTCCAGACCGCGGCGATCTACTGCCCCAGGATGCTGGGCAACGAGATCGCACTGTTCTGAACGCCGTAACCGACGCCATTGGGGTGAAACAGGTCGTTCGAGTAGTAACTCGCTTTGAAGAAGTCAGGGTGATTGGGGTCGGCGAGGGCCCCGTCGAAGTCGGCTACGGCGACTACTCCCGGAAGTGCTGCGCCAGTGGAACGGATCCAATCGTTCACGGCTCTGCGCTGGGTGGAACCGGCGTTCTCCGGTCCGGGATTCAGGTCTCCGTTGTAAGGGTTGGCTATTGAAGGCTGAGGGCCGGAACTGAGGCAGTACTCAGAGGGAGGAATCGTGCCCAGGATGACACGTACACCGGCGGTGTTGGCCTGGGACACCATGCTGGTCAGGGACGCCTGGACGTTGCTTGCCGCCACGCAATCGGTGCGAATGTCGACCCCGCCGATGTAGATCACCACGGCTTTGATTCCTGGCTGCGACAGCACATCGTGTTGAAACCGGTCCACGCCCGCCAGGACGTTGCCGGAAGTGGTACTGGCGTCTTCGCCTGCCGGATCTCCGAGCAGCCCGGCATTGAGAACGCCCACGTTGTAGCCGGCACCGTTCAGTGAGCGCGCCAGCCAGTCCGTTGGACGGTCATTGTCTTGCGTGGCAATGGCCGTGTTTGGGACGGGGTAGCTGTTGGTGTCGCCGAAATCAGAGTTGTGACCGTCTACGGACGAGCTGCCGAAAAAGGCCACTGTCCCCGAGTAGGGTCCGTACGCATGCACGGCAGTGACCAGATACCACTCCTGGTTGGTCTGTGCGTAGGCGGCCCCGGTGACGTCGGTCGTTGCGTTACCCGCCCCCGATGCCGTCGCGTAATTGTTGGACACCTGAGAATTGTGCTGCGTCAGTGCTGGAAAGCTTCCCTGCAGATACATGGAGACAGCCAACCACTGGCCAAAGCTGTAATTGACACTGACGGGGTCTGAATCAATCTCCTGGTTGGGTTGAAGCGTGACGGTGGCCTGGCCACTGAAGGTCAAAGCAGCATCGTGGGTGGAGTCGATTGCCGATCCTGAGCCCGAGAGCGCCAAAGACAGACGGGCGGCTCCGATGGTCAAGGCAGTACTTCCGAAAAGGTTCGAGAAGTGGACGCGTTCCTTGGTTCCGGCAACGCTCGGGAGGATGAGGAAGCGAAAGCTCTGCTCGCTGCCTCCCGGATTGGCCGACGACGTAGCTGCGTTCTGGGGCGAAGCTCCCCAGGCTACGACCCATTGCGAGGCGGGGGCGGTTGACGCACTGGCTGCCGTACTGGCCGTGTTGGAGCAGCTGACCATGAAGGGCAAGGTGAGCATTGCAACAAGAGCAAGGGCGCGTTGGACCAGGGGCATGAACGAAGAACGTTGCCGGACCGCTGGAAGTCGCATCGTCTGTTGAAAGTTTGGTCAGGGCGAGGTGGCGCAGGCAGAAGGGCGCACCGCTGCGACGAACTCACACATCAGAAGTACGACAGGAGATGTGCATGCAGAAGCGAGCTTTAGGGAAGTCGGGGCTGGAGATTGTTCCGCTGGTATTCGGTGGCAACGTGTTTGGGTGGACGGCGGACGATGCGACCTCGTTCCGGTTGCTGGACGCGTTTGTGGATCGTGGCTTCGATGCCATCGACACAGCGAACGTGTACTCGGTGTGGATCCCGGGCCATCAGGGCGGCGAGTCGGAGACGATTCTGGGCAAGTGGTTCGCGCAGAGCGGAAAGCGCGACAAGGTGGTGCTGGCGACCAAGGTTGGTTTCAAGATGGGCGATGGATCGCAGGGGCTCAAGAAGGGCTACATCCAGCGGTCTGTGGAGGACTCCTTGAAGCGTTTGCAGACCGAGGTAATCGACCTTTACCAGTCGCACACCGATGATGCGGAGACGCCGCTGGAAGAGACGTTGATTGCCTATGACGAGCTCATCAAGTCAGGGAAAGTGCGGGCGATCGGGGCGTCGAATTACAAGGGTGACCGGCTTGCTAAGGCAGAAGAAGTAGCGGAGCAGCATAGCTTGTCGGCCTATACGACGCTGCAGCCGGAGTACAACCTGTATGACCGCGAGAAGTATGAGAGGGATCTTGCGCCGATTGCAGAGCGATTCGGGCTGGGCGTGATTCCATATTTTTCTCTCGCGTCGGGCTTTCTCACCGGGAAATATCAGTCGCTGGACGACACCAAGGGCGCCAAGCGCGGCTCGCGCGTGGAGAAGTACTTCGACGACCGGGGTATGCGCATCCTGAAGGCGTTGAAGACCGTAAGCGAAGAGACCGGGGCGCAGCAGGCATCGGTTGCGCTGGCTTGGTTGTTGGCCCAGCCCACGATCACCGCGCCGATCGCGAGTGCCACAACTGTGGAGCAAATGGATGCACTGTTCGCGGCCGTGGACCTGAAGCTGAGCAAAGAGCATGTGGACGCGCTTACACAGGCTAGTTCTTTGTAGAGGACTGGCTCGCTGTAGGCGCCGAGGTCGAGCCTTCGTCTGTCCTGGGTAGGGGCGAGGGCTCGACGTTGCCACTGGCCGTCAGATGAAAGCGATAGGTCTCTGCGGGGGAAGACAAGGGTTTACGTGTTCGGTCGGGCGACTTGTCTTCGGCGCTGCTGGGTGCTGCCGGAACGATCTGGAAGTCGATGGTGTCCTCGGTGGTCGCCAGTCGCGGCACAGTATCGCCCTGCGTATAGGCATGCTGGAAGTGCCAGACGACGGTCGGCCTTTCCGGATCCTCTGTAGGTGTAAGCAGATCCAGGTCAAACTTGCTCGGACGTGGCGTGTCGCCGCATCCTGGATGACCGTGCGCGACCAGGTAGTGCCAGGTAGGATTCTTGTAGCTTCCGGTGAGCGGCGTGAGCAGGACGAAGTCGCCGAACGCGTCACCCACGGTCTTGTACTGGGCGCTGTCCCATCGCAGACGCTCGCGCCAGCTATCGGGCGCGCTGTCCTTCGTCGCTTCAAAAACCAGCAACAGATGATCGTCACCGCACGCGACGCCATAGCGAAAGTCGACTTCAAAGATCCGTGGCTTCCCGAAAAGCTCGAAGATCTGCACCTGGAGGTCGGAGGCATAGACGCCGAGTTCTTTGCCTCCCCTGGTTTCAACAGAGGTTTCCGGAGCTAGAGCCAGATTGGCGCTGAGCGCATCGGCAAGCTTTGTTTGCAGCTGCTTCGGTGAAACTTCCCATGGGGCGCATGAAAACGTCGCACGCGCTGCCAGCGCCAGGGCGTCCTTCAACTGGGCGAGCTGGCCAGCAATCTCAGAAGGGACGACAGGGTCGGATTGTGCGACGGCCTTACTGTGCAGCTTCTGACGGGTAAATGCAACCGTTCTGGCTGCAACCCCAAGCTCGCCGGGGGAACAGGCTGTCTGCGCAGCGGCAGACAGAACCGAGCCGAGGGCAAGAAGTCCAAGGCAAAAATAGGGGCGCATATGCGAAGAGTAACCCGAGATGCGCGCCAGTGGGTGTTACTTTCGTCTCTATCGCGCAATCGGGTCCGCAGAGCAGGCCCGATTGCGCTGTTCGGTGAGCACTAACCTCTTTTACGCGTACTGCTCGATCTTTTGCTTGGCTGCTTCGACGGCCTGAGCGGCTTTGTCGGGACCGTAGGCGACACCTTCCGCGGTGATGACGGTGATGTCTTTAACTCCCAGGAAAGTGAAGACATCCCGCAGGTAGCGTTCCTGGTGATCAAAGGACTCCGTCGGCGAGCCCGGGCCGTAAAGGCCGCCGCGCGAGGAGATCACAAGCACCTTTTTGCCTCCGCAGAGACCTTCGGGACCGTTTGCTCCGTACTGGAAGGTCTTGCCGGCTACGCAGATCAGGTCGATCCATGCCTTGAGCTGCGACGGTATGGAAAAGTTGTACATGGGGGCGCCGACCAGGATCGTGTCAGCCGAGAGGAACTCGTTGAGGATCTCCTCACCGGTCTTCAGTTCCGCCTTTTGCTGGTCGGTCACCTGCTCCAGGTTGTCACCATAGTTGCGGAGGACGGCGGTATAGTGCCGAAGGGTATTTGTGACGAGGTCGCGATAGACGTACTCCGCGCCAGGGTTGGCGGCCTTCAGCTTTTGGGCCGCGACTTGGGTGAGAGGGCGGCTGACCGACTTTTCACCGGTGACGCTGGAGTCGATGTGCAGGATCTTCATAGTTTGGGAGGTTCCTCTCAGGGCGAGAACGATTGAGGATGCTCCGCTCAAGCCCTGAAGTTACTATAAGTAAGTAGCAGGCAAGACGCGAGTAGGCACTTTGCAGTAACCGCCTGGTGTGGCCGGATGTTTACGAGGCGCACGGGCCGCTTGGACAGGAGGTTCGGTATGGCGAACGAATCGGCAGTTCCGTATGAGGCTCCGGAGTCACCAGCCAAGGCAGTGCATCACGTGGCTGGATGCCCGATGGCCGCGTTCCTGGAGATGTTGACGCGTCCCTGGACGCTGCACATTTTGTGGCAGCTGAGCACCAACGGACCCATGCGGTTTGGAGCCCTTCGGCGCAAGGTTGAGGGCATCTCGGCGCGTCTGCTGACGCTGCGTTTACGGTCTCTTGAAAGTGAGGGCTTCGTTCGCCGCACCGTGGTGAACGGCAAAAATCCAGAGGTCACATACAGCCCAACAGCAAGAACCTCCGACATGAATGAAGTCATGGAGCATCTGCACCGGTTGAGCGAGAAGTGGCAGAACGCTGACCGGGCAAACTAGATAGCCCAGTACGCAACGCGGGAGGTGTCGCTCGTGCGGACACCCAGCGTTCCTTGCTTTGTGGGGAAGCGCCTTGACTCTCCTTGCGCCCCAACGGGATAATTCCACCCGATTGGAACCCTTCCCTCTCACCATCATCGATTTGCAACCGGAACCCGGCGCTCACGCCCAGCGCGCGCCGGGTTCCGTGTTGCTCAAGGGAAAGTAGGCGGATGGTTCTTGCAAGGAGAGACCTGATGCGTCGCCCAATACTGTGCCTGGTTCCCGCGTGGTTTGCGTTAGCGACAGGCGTCTTGCCCGTCGCGCGAGCGCAGGAGAAGCTCGGTCTCTTTGCGGGGGACGGTGATGTAGGAACCGTGTTGCATGAGGGACGCACGCAGTTCGATCCGGGGCAGGGGATGTATACCGTCTCGAGCAGCGGCGCGAACATCTGGGGGACACATGATGACTTCCGGTATGTCTGGACAAAGGTGAGTGGAGATGTGGCCTTGACGGCCACGATCCAGTTTGTTGGCAGCAAAGGCAATGCGCATCGCAAGGCAGCATTGATGCTTCGGCAGTCGCTGGACCCCGGGTCGGCTTATGTGGATGTGGCGCGGCATGGCAACGGCCTGACCTCCCTGCAATACCGCGATACACAAGGGGCGGAGACGCATGAGGTAGAGATTGCCTCCGTAGGACCGCAGCGTGTGCGCACTGAGCGCCGTGGCAGCTATGCCTACGTCTATGCCGGTGACGCGAGTGGACCGTTGAAGTTCTCGGGCGCGGCGATGCGCGTAGACCTGAGCGGGGAGTTCTATGTCGGACTGGCTGTCTCCGCGCATGACAAGGATGCGACGGAAACAGCAACGTTTGCCGATGTGAAGCTGGATCACCTGCAGCCGGCGGCGACCAGGCCGGTGCTGTACAGCACGCTGGAGACGGTGATTGTGGTTTCGAGCGACCGTCGCGTACGCTACACCGCGCCGGAGCACTTTGAGGCGCCGAACTGGACGCGCGATGGCGCGGCACTAATTCTTAACCAGGATGGCGGTCTGCGCCGGTGGACGCTGGACGATGGCGTGTACCCGAACGATCGCACGCTGCCTTTACAAACCGCTTCCACACCCATTGCAACGGGCGCGCAGAGGAAGTGCAATAACGACCATGGTCTCTCGCCGGACGGAGCGCAGGTGGCCATCAGCGACAGCTCGGCGCCGGACGGAGTGTCACACGTGTACCTGCTGCCGATGGCAGGCGGAACGCCGCGGCTGATTACACAGAAGGGACCGTCGTACTGGCATGGATGGTCGCCGGATGGCAAGATGCTGGCCTTCACGGGGCAGCGTGGCGGAGAGTTCGACATTTATACGATCCCGGTCGAGGGTGGAGCGGAGACACGCCTGACCACGGCGCCCGGCCTGGATGATGGGCCGGAGTATTCACCGGACGGGCAGTGGATCTACTTCAACTCGGAGCGTACAGGTGCGATGCAGATCTGGCGTATGCATCCGGATGGCAGCGGGCAGGAACAGGTGCTGCACAGCGACAGAAACGATTGGTTTCCGCATCTGTCGCCGGATGGCAAATGGATGGTTTTCGTGTCGTATGCACCCGGCGTCAAGGGGCATCCGGCGAACCAGGATGTGGAACTGCGGCTGGTATCGTTGTCAAACAACAAGCAGACTACCTTGGCAAAGCTCTTTGGCGGGCAGGGCACGATGAATGTGCCGTCCTGGTCCCCGGACAGCAGCAAGGTGGCTTTCGTAAGTTACGCCACCGTGGCGCAATAGATCAGGGAGTGAAGAAACGATGGCTGCAACGCGGCGTGGATTTTTGAAAGCCGGTTTGTTGGCGGGTGCAGGAATCGCGGCTCGGCCACGCCTGGCGTTTGCAGAACACGGTGCTCTCCTTTCGGATCCTGAACCGGCGTTCGACGCTGTTTCGGCCTCCGGGTCCTCGCCGGCGTTTACTCGCGGCGTGGGCATGTATCCGGGTGCAGCCGACGAGTTCTTCGGGCCGGCCATGGTCGCCGATACGAGCGGCGCCTACCGCAATCTTGCGCTGCTGCGGCCCGCGTTTGCTTCCTCTAGCTATGACTACAACCTCACCGCGCAACTGGTGACCGATGGCATCGTGGATACGCGGATGCCGGACTGGATCGCCGCTGTCGTGAACGGGCAAGTGTTGCCCAAGCCCGACCGTGAACTGCTGACCTCGCACGAGCCGGTGATTGTGTCGGAATTGGCTGGATCGAAGCCCGTGGTGGAACTGCATCTGGGCGGGGGAGAAGATCTGCCCGAGGTGGATCGTCTTGTGCTCTTTGTCGTGGTGCCGCAGAGCGTGGACCCGGCATCGCTGAGCTATACGGCTTCAGTCTCAGAGGACGGCCACGTGTGGCGCGAGGCGGGTACTGGGCAAGGATCTGAGCCAGTGGATCCGGCCAACTACCCGCCGGATATGGTACGCGGCTCCCACGTGCTCAAGCCGTCGATCCCGCTGCAAGGGGCACACCGCAGCCGCTACTACCGTGTGGAGTTGTCTGCTGGACAAAGCGGACCGCACTCCGCGTTTACCTCCACGTTCCGGCTGGGACAGGTGGCCTTCTACCACGGTGAGAAACGTGTGCAGCTTGGAGGGCCCTACAGCTTTACCAGTGCGTGGAAGAGCGCAGGGCTGGATGAAGAATGGGTACAAGTGGATCTGGGCGGACGGTTTTCCTTCGACTCGGTCAAGCTGCACTGGATTGCCCGTGCCGCGGAGGGGCGTTTGCAGGTGTCGGATGACGGGCATGGGTGGCGTGATCTGCAATCGCTGCCGGTTGAGCCGGGCGTCGTAGACGAGATCAAGCTCAGCACACCGGCCGAGGGACGGTATGTGCGCGTCCTGATGACACGGCCCGCCACGGCGCACGGGTACATCCTGAGCGAGATGGAGGTGTGGGGTCGTGGGGGATTCGCTGCAAAGCCGCATGCGCCGGCGACGATTGCGAACGATGGCCGGCTCAATCTGGCCGGTGGGGCATGGAAGCTGCAGCGCGGGCCGCAGGTGATGGCGGGTGGCGAGGCGATCTCGGCCGGCGGGTTCAAGGACGCCGACTGGATTGTGGCCACGGTACCGGGAACCACGCTGACCTCCTATCTCAATGTGGGGGCGATTCCGGATCCCAACTATGGGCAGAATCAACTGCACGTGTCGGATTCGTTCTTCTATGCAGACTTCTGGTACCGCACGGAGTTCGAGGCGCCCACGGCGAAGGCCGGTGAGGTGCAATGGTTGAAGCTGGACGGCATCAATTGGAAGGCCGATGTCTTTCTGAATGGGGCGAAGCTCGGTCATATTGACGGAGCGTTTACGCGAGGTCGTTTTGACGTTTCAGGCAAGCTGAAGCCCAGTGGTAACGCGCTCGCGATCCGCGTCATCAAGAACGACACGCCGGGCAGTTGCAAGCAGAAAACGTACGAGAAGGCCAGCAAGAACGGCGGCGGCCTGGGGGCGGATAACCCGACCTTTCATGCGTCTATTGGCTGGGACTGGATCTCGACCATTCGCGGCCGCAACACGGGTGTGTGGGCGGACGTGTATCTCGAGACAACCGGCGCCGCCACGCTGGAGGACCCGCTGGTGACGAGCGTGCTGCCGTTGCCGGATGTGAGCCGGGCGGAGGTCAGCGTTGAGATCTTCGCGGTAAACCACACGGCGAAGCCATTTGCGGGTGCTCTACACGGGAGATTCGGTGAGATTGCGTTCGAGCAACGGGTGGAGCTTGGCGCGAATGAGCGGAAGAAGATCACGCTGTCGCCGGCGACGCACAAGCAACTGCGGATCGAAAAGCCGCAGCTGTGGTGGCCGGTTGGCTATGGCGAACCGCACCTGTACGACGTCGAGCTGCGGCTAGAGGGACACGGGGGCGTATTCGACCGCAGGGCGTTCAAGGCTGGCATACGGCAGATAACCGCGAACGAGGATGGCGGTGCACTGCGGATGTTCATCAACGGCCGGCGCTTCATCGCCAAGGGCGGTAACTGGGGCTTTGGGGAATCGATGCTGCGTTTCCGGGCGCGCGAATATGACGCTGCCGTGCGTTATCACCGCGAGATGAACTTCACCATGATCCGCAACTGGGTGGGGCAGATCGGCGACGAGGCGCTGTATGAGGCCTGCGACCGGCACGGCGTTGTGATCTGGCAGGACTTCTGGCTGGCCAACCCGTGGGACGGCCCGATTCCTGACGACAACGCGTTGTTTCTGGCGAATGCGCGGGATTACGTCGCCCGCATCCGCGGTCATGCATCCGTTGGACTGTACTGCGGCCGCAATGAATGGTTTCCGCCCGCGCCGCTGGAAACGGGAATTCGGCAGATCCTTGCGGAGCTGCATCCGGACATCCACTATATCGGCAGCTCGGCGGATGGCCCTGTGAGCGGGCATGGACCCTACCGGGCGCTGCCCATCGCGGAGTATTTTCGCCAGGCGGATACGAAGCTGCACTCCGAGATCGGCGCGCCGGCGATTCCCCCGATTGAGAGTGTGCGCGCCATGATGCCGGAGCACGCTATGTGGCCGCTGGGGCTGGATTGGGGCCTGCATGACTTCACGCTGGATGGGGCGCAGGGGGGTGAAGCGTTTCTGACGCTTGTCAATGAGGCGTATGGAGGCGCAACGAACGGCGAAGAGTGGATCAAGCTGGGCGAAATCGTCAGCTACGAGGCATACCGTGCCATGTTTGAGGCGCAGAGCGTGCACCGGATGGGCGTGCTGCTGTGGATGAGCCATTCCTGCTGGCCCTCGTTTGTGTGGCAGACCTATGACTTCTACTTCGCGCCGACCTCGTCCTATTTCGCGTGCAAAAAGGGTGCAGAACCGCTGCATATCCAGTGGAATCCCGTGTCAGATGTTGTGGAAGTCGTGAACTACAGCGCTGGTACTGCAAGCGCACTCACGGCCGAACTCGAGATCTTCGACCTGAACGGGCACAGCATCGCCAAGCAAGCCGAGCCAGTGGCGAGCTCGGCTGAGGACAGCACGACCTCAGCCTTTGCAATTCAGTACCCTACCGCCTCGACGAGCAGCGTGCAGTTCCTGCGCTTGCGGTTGCTGCAGGGCGCAACGGTCAGGTCGTCGAACTTCTATCTGCGTGGCACCCGGGCAGGTGACTACACTGGCATTCGAACGCTGGGCAAAGCCACTATTTCAGCGGAAACCAAAGCAGAAAAGCGCGGAGAACTCTGGCTGCTGACCACGTTCCTCAAGAATACGTCCTCAGTTCCTGCGCTCTTTGTGAGGCTCGGGGTAGTGCGCGAGCAAAGCGGAGATCGCGTTCTGCCGGCGATCTTTGAGGACGGTTATTTCGCCCTGATGCCAGGAGAGTCACGAAGTGTGACGACCGAGGTGCGCGAAGCCGACACGCGAGGCGAGCGGACCAAGATTGTCGTCGATGGCCTCAATGTGCGGGCGGGATGATGGAGGTCAGGTGACTTCTAGGAGCGACTCAGCCTGAGTACGATCCGGCCAGTTCAGGAGTAGACTGGGCCTCGTCGATGCGTGCGCTGGTTGTTTCGGATATCCACGGGAATCTGCAGGCCTTTGAGGCAGCGCTTGAGGCTGCGGGAGCCTTCGACCAGCTATGGAATCTGGGTGACGCGGTTGGCTACGGCGGAAACCCGAATGAAGTCGTGGAGATCCTGCGGAGGCTCGCCTCAGTGAACGTTCGCGGCAATCACGACCGGGTCTGTGCGGGCCTGACGAGTTCCCATGGCTTTAACCCCGTGGCGGCGCAGGCTGCTGCCTGGACGCAGGCCACCCTCACCGCTGAGAACCTGCTTTGGCTGCAAAGTGTGCCGAAAGGACCTGTCCATGCAAGCGAGAACGCGACCGCTGTTCATGGGTCGCCGCTCGATGAAGACCATTACATTCTCTCCATGCGGGATGCCTGGACACCCCTGCAGCGGATGGGCACGCCGCTGACTTTCTTTGGGCATACGCACGTGCAGGGAGCATTCCTGCAAAACGGCGCGGAGTGGGAGGAGGTGCACCCGGCCTGCGCGGAAGATGGCAGCTGCAGCCTGGTCCTGGCGGAAGGGGCTCGGATGCTGGTGAACCCAGGTTCCGTGGGACAGCCGCGTGACCATGATCCTCGGGCCGGCTTTGCGCTCTATGACAGCCAAACCAGTACGGTTCTGTTCCGGCGCGTGCCCTATGACCTCGCAGGCGCACAGGCAGCCATCCGCAAGGCAGGGTTACCCGAGCGGCTGGCGGCCAGGCTCGAGACGGGAAGATAGCCAGTTCCAGGCCCTTAGTTGACGGCTAGCTAGGTGGAAGATCCTCAGCGGAGCGAGCCTGGGATGGAGAAGAATCGACCCAGGGTGAAAACGAACTTGTGCTGTCCAGCATCGCCGATAGCGGGAGCGATCGTGATGACCCCGAGCGGTGTTTCTGCCACCAACCCGAAGTAAACGTCCTGGCGGGTGACCGTTCGCATGTCGGGTGCGTGCATCTGCCCCGCTTCGTACGCGACACCAAAGAAAATGCTTTGGCCGAGTGGGGCGGGCAGCGTTGCGAGGCGGTGAAGATAGCCCGGAGTGACGAGGAAGTAGTCAGTCCCGCGAAGCTGGTCGATAGCGAGAGCACTTAGCCGCAGCGGCCCGCCCAGGGTGAAGCGGAACGGTTGAGCCACGTCACGGTTGAACATGGTTCCCCCTTCCGCGTTGAACAGGAAGAGGTCCGACTGGATCTTCTCCGAACCCTTTCCGATCTCGTGCGCGAAGGAGAACTGGCTTTGCAGCTGTGGGGCGGTGGGATTGCCCGGAGTATCGAAAAGGTAGCCGAGCGATGTGGCAGAGCGGATCCCGAAGCGGGGAACAAGGGCGCGGTTCTGGTTGTCGTAAACGAAACGAACCCGTGCTTTTTGTGAGTTGCCGTAATAGTTCGGCAGGGTGTCGGATCCGGTAGTCGGGAACCAGCTGACGTGCTGGAAGTCCCAACCGGCGCGCAGTTCCTCATACTTTCCGTCACTCCAGCCAACGTCTGCCCCAACACCGGCGAACTGGCTTTGCCGCTCGGAAGCACGGTAGTTGCCTTCATAGATGTAGAAGGGTTGCCGGGTGATGTTGGCGCGCGGAGCCAGAAAGAAGTGGGTGTACGGGTTGGGTTTCCAGTAGTACTCGCCCTGGACACGGGTAACAAAGCCTACATCGATGTTGGCGCGTAGTCCCGAGCCATAGCCGCCAAGGTCCTGCCAGAGCAGAACGGTGGATAGGGTGGCGCGGGTGACGCCGGCAGTCTGCGCTGCGATGTTGAGGCCCAAGTCCAGGAACGGAGGTCCGGTCTTCTTGTCATCGACGGAGACGAGCAGGATGGGACGATTCGAGACAGTGCCGTCGTAGCCGACGGTATAGTCAGCGTCGTAGCGGCCATCTGACCGTATATCAGCGAGCAGAGCCTCGACCTTGGCCGTGTCGACGGGCTGGTTCACGATCGGCTGGAAGATGTGCTGAACATACTCCGTGAGTTCCGGATGAGGGGTTTTCACTTTTACAGTGAGGACGTTTCCGGCCGGTGAACGCTCTTTGGAGCGACGGTGGGCGAGGTAGGCCTTCCAGTCGGTGTCGTTCAGAGCGTATGGCATCAGCTCAGCTTTGTGAGCTTCTGCCGCGGCGTAGCCGCGCTTGGCCAGTTCATCCACCTTCAGGTAGTCGTTGGCTGTAAAGCCCTTGACCTCCGGCATGATCACGACGTTGGCCAGTTTGCGAGCCTGAGCTTCATTGGCTTCAATGCCGACCGCGAAGGCGCGCTGCAGCACGCCCAGGATCGAATCGAGATCACCTTTGCCGACCGGCTCCAGCGGCAGACTGATAGCGATCACAACGTCTGCCTTCATGGCATGAACCTGCGGTGTAGGCAGGTTTTCAAGGATGGCGCCGTCTACGTATTCGTGGCCAGCCAATTCGAACGGGCGAAAGATGCCCGGGATAGAGGCGGACGCCCGGACGGCATCAGGCAAGGAGCCGCGGGCGAAAGTGACTGTTCTGGCCGCAGTCAGATCGGTCGCCTGGCAGCGAAACGGGATAGGGAGATTGTTGAAGTCGGTCTGGTCGTTGTAGTTAAGAAATTCCTTGTCCAGGATGTCGTTCAGACCGGTATCGGTCAGCAGGCTGTTCCGCAGCGAAACACCGCGCTTGAGGCCGATTTCGATCCCGTTGGGGACCTCGCGGCTCTCCTCGCGGCGCCGGTAGCTGAGATTTTCGTAACCCGTGCCGATGCGAAAGACCCGGTTCACACTCTCGCCGGTGAGGATGTGCTTCATCTCATCCGGGGTCTTACCAGTGGAAAAAAGCGCGGCCAGGATGGAGCCCATGCTGGTCCCGGCGATGACAT
>CAXTGN010000050.1:0-16376 GCA_964243455.1 uncultured Acidobacteriaceae bacterium | reverse complement strand
CAAGCATGGCGGTGGCCGTTCCGGCCCGCACCTCTAATCTTCCGGGCTCTAGAGTGATGTTGGAAGGCAAATCCGGGAGCATTGCGTGGCGGAGGTCCGCCGGAATGGTCATCCTCAACGTTTTGGGCTTCGGCACGGGTTTTGCTTCTAACACCCGGTCACGTAGTGATTGTTCGACCGAGGGTGCCGCAATCATCTGGTCAAGGAAGCTCAGTAAGGCCAGGCGCTCAACGAAGTGGGCGCCACCTACGCTTTGCACCTCGCCGATAGCCTTCATGAGGGTTTGAGCAGTGGCTCGGCCAACACCGAACAAGTGCTCGATCTCCGGCCGGCTCCAGGTTTCGGTGCGGGCCTTGGAAGCACGTTCCCGAATGGGATGAAGATCGCGGGACCATTTGACGGGTCGTGCCACAGGATTGCCTCCAAAAACCTCAGTCTCAGCATAGCGGGATTATTGGTATACCTGCCAATAACGTCAGGGTTGATCGCTTGGAATAGCCGACGACAATGTCACTTGTCATCCGTGATGTGCTGATATGCTCGTTTCGTGGGAAATAGCCTCCAGACCCCGGCGGGATACCCGGAACTCCTCAAAGAACTCACGGTTCGCATCCGTAGCGCGCAGCTCAGGGCTTCATTTGCGGTGAGCCGGGAGTTGGTCCTTCTCTATTGGTCGGTCGGCCGGGAGATCCTAGCGAGGCAGGAGGCGCAGGGATGGGGCGCTAAGGTTATCGAGAGGCTGGCCCATGACCTTCAAACGGAGTTCCCTGGGGTCGAGGGGTACAGTCCGCGGAACCTCAAGTACATGAGGTCTTTCGCTGAGGCCTGGCCAGACGAGCAAATAGTGCAACAGGCTGCTGCACTATTGCCGTGGGGTCACCATATGGTCCTCCTGGATCGTCTCAAGGACCCCAAACTGCGGGAGTGGTATCTCCGGGCAGCAGTGGAATATGGCTGGAGCCGGAATATCCTGGTGCTACAGGTCAAAAGTGGCCTTCACGAGAGGGAAGGGAAGGCTCTCACGAATTTTCGGCGAGCGTTGCCGCCCCCAGACTCGGACCTGGCCGAGCAAATCCTCAAAGATCCATACAACTTCGATTTCCTGACGGTTAGAGAGAAGGCTTACGAACGTGAGGTCGAACGGGGGCTCCTAACACACCTCCGCGATCTCCTCCTCGAACTCGGAAGGGGTTTCGCCTTCGTTGGCAGTCAAGTTCCAGTGCAGGTTGATGGAGAGACCTTCTACATCGACCTGCTCTTTTATCACGTGCGGTTGCACTGCTATTTCGTAATCGAACTGAAAACCGGCCGGTTCCAGCCGGAGTGGGCCGGCAAGCTCAGCTTCTATCTCTCAGCTGTCGACCACCTTATGCGTTCGTCCCAAGACGGCCGGAGCGTGGGATTGTTGCTTTGTGAGTCTCACCGGAGCACGATCGTCGAGTACACGCTCCAAAACATCGATCAGCCAATTGGTGTCTCGAGTTACAGGGTCACCCGGGAGCTGCCGGCGCCGATCAGGGACCAAGTTCCCACGGTGGAGGACCTCCAGGAAGTGATTGGAAAACTTCGCGAAGAGATTGATGGCCTGCGGGGGGAACGGTGAGCCTGGAGCTTGATTTTGTCATTTGTGCAGCAGGTTGCTGCACAAATTCAATTTTGCAACAGTCCATTGCCAATCCGTCATGGAGAGGACGACCTGTACGCGAATCGCTTACAGGTAAGCCAGTCGGGCGCAAGGCGGGCTCCTGCGCAGTGCAGCATCGATCAGCTCTAGGGCATTCTCGACGCTCTGTGAGCGTGCTATGACCATCCACTTACCTGTAAGCGAATCGCTCTCTGCCCCTGTAAGTGAATCGCTCGCCCTAACTGCTGGCCCCGCTCAGCAACGCGAACCTTATCACCTTGCTAGTCAGAAGTTGCGTGAGATGGTGCTGCAAGCAGTCACTTCCCAGCATTCCAAGCGCAATTACGCCAAAGCGCTGGACGAGCTCTTTGCTCTGTGCGCGATTCGCTTACAGGGTGTCTCTAGGCCGCTGGTGATGGAATACCGGGCTTACATGATCGAGAAGGGCTTAAGCCCTTCCACTATTAATGTCCGACTTGCGGCGGTCCGGAAACTCGTGGGCGAAGCACGGCGTAACGGCATCCTCAATGCAGAGGAGGCAGCCAACATGGCAGACGTGCCAAATGTTCGGCTGCAGGGACGCAGAATGGGAAACTGGCTAACGCGCGAGCAGGCGAAGGAATTGCTAGCGATTCCCAACCGATCAACGCTTAAGGGTAAGCGGGATTACTGCATTCTGGCGTTGCTGCTTGGCTGCGCCTTGCGCCGTCGGGAACTGGCAAACCTCGAGGTCGAAGAGATTCAACTCCGCGAGGGCCGGTGGGTCATTGCCGACCTGAGAGGCAAGGGCGGCCGCGTGCGTACCATCGCTATCCCGGTCTGGGTTAAGCAAGCGGTGAATGCTTGGATGACGGCCGCGGCCGTGGAAGAAGGTAAGCTGCTTCGATCCGTAACCAAAGCCGGCAAGGTCAAGCGCGACCAACTCAACGACGGTGCCATCTGGAGTGTGGTCGAATCCTCTGCGAAGGAAATTGGCATTTTGCGCTTCGGCGCTCACGATCTGCGGAGAACGTGCGCAAAGCTGTGCCGTAAGAACGGCGGCGACTTGGAGCAGATCAAATTCTTACTCGGTCACAGCTCGATTCAGACAACGGAACGCTATCTCGGATCGGAGCAGGACATAGCCGTTGCGGTGAACGACAATCTCGGATTGTAGGGCAGGCGCTGGCCCTCTTTACGGCGTGAAATAGATGCTGGCGGGATGCCTGTGAATGTCCACGAGCGAAGGATCGGGACAGATCCGGTCGTTAGACACGAGATCATGTGAAGTAGCGGAATCGTGCGTTGACCTTCTTCCCGGACGGCACGTGTTTTAGTATGTCTCCCACGCGGCGTGCAGCTCGAACCGTGATCGGGTCACCAGAGTCGAATTGCGTGTTGTTGAAGTTGAGCTTCGAAAGGCCAATCAGCTCGCGCGCGAGTTCTGCAGAGCTGGTCTCCCCATCCTCTCGGATAAACTCAATGGCCCTTGGAATGTATGCGCCGGGATACACCTGAAAATAGGGAACAGTTCCCTTCAGGTAGACGATTCCAGAGGCGTCATCAAAAAGAAGAGTTGTGCCACGGACCATGGGCGACTGACCCCCTCTGAGAAGACGGACTCCAGACCTGCGTACGGTCACAAGATCGAGGACCTCCAGCTTCTCTTCGTCGGCTGCCCGTCTGAAGCCTCGCTTCTCGTCTTCGTTGAAGGACGACGTCTTATGCATAACTAGCCGCGCAGGCATGGTCTTGTGCTCCCGCCGATATGTCGCCAATCCATTTGCCAAGAGTGCAAAAGCGTCATCTTCCGAAAGATGCGGGCTCCGATCGTCCTTGTCGTAGCTGGCGCTGCCGCCCTGTACGATGAGGCCTTCTCCCCGTTCGTCAAAAACCTGAGCGACGCTGGTCATAAGCTTGTCTCCTTCCACGCTTTTAAAGAAGCTCACACCCACAAAACAGGTTGTCAGCAGGGCAGATTGCCTTGCCAGCCGCCAGGGAACCCCGCCTGCCTTGTAATAGAGAGCTGTGTGGAAGTTCCAGGCGGTAGTCGCCTTATCTTGCAAGCGTCGTCCTTTCTGTCGGTTCGTACCTGGTGCTCCATAAGTGTCAGGTCTGAGCAGTTGACAGGGCAGCTGAAGATCTATGGCCTGCGCCTTGAAAAGATCATGAAAATTCATTGCAGTTGTGGGTGGAGCATCCTGTTCAGGAAGAGGCTCCTGCAGCTCGTCGATCGGTGGATCGTTGAATCCACCCTGGGAAACGTCGCCAAGAGCAAAGACCTCTGGAGGTGGAGCAACTACCAGGACATGCAGACCACTTTTGCCGGCGAGATCCCGTGCGTGATCCATAAATACATCAACGATGTTCGAGAGCGGGTTTAAGTTTCGAAGAGACGCAGTGAGTTCATGGCGTGTAATGGTTCGGGTCAACGTATCAGAAAGTTCGAGAGAAGTCCCGAAGACCTGTTGTGTCATACCTGGGAACGACGGTCGAAGTGTTTTCAGTTTTTGCTCTTCTGACGTGACGCCGTGTTTGCAACGTTCAAGCCAGTCACGCACCCCATCGACCGTAGCTGTGGTCCCAACGACACCGATGCGGATCGGGGTCGGGACGGCCGCACTCCCTTTGTCGAAAGCGCCAAAGTTCGAGAGGCCGGCTCGAATGTCAACGTGCAGCTCGTTCTGGAAAAATGCGAGCTGCGGTTCATCCATGATCTGCAGCTTCATTCTTCAATCTCCCTGTCTGGCGGTGGAATGTTGAGAGGTGCGTCCAAGGCGGTGAGGGAGCTCTCATTCACCTCAGAAAGAAACGGAAGCGAGACGAGCGGAGCGAACTCAAGCAGTCGAGTGCGATCGGCGCGTACCCAAGGCGCTCGGAGGACAGCTTGCCAGACAAGCAACTGGCTGAGAACGGAACGGTTTCTCTCCAGCCGTTTGATTCCTGCAAGACGCGATTCGTGATACCAGTCGAGGTCTTTGCCATTGAAAGTGAACCGGTAAGTGGGAGTGACTTCTAGGTACCAGTTCTCCCCCAGAAAGCGGAAACGTCCTTGGAATGCGCCATGGCGGAGGTAGGAGTGCACCTTTCCGTTCTTACCAGTTCGCTCATAGTGGGCGACGGTTGTAACCGTGCTGCGCACCTTGAGATTTGCGTACTTCAAACGACGCGGTGGCTCATCTGGTCGGCCCATAAAAGCGTAGGCGTCTTGATCTTTGCAGTAGCGGACGCCTTGCGTCCACAAATCTTCGCGCAAAGCTGCATTGAGGAGCTGTACGAAGAGTCGTCGCCGGTTGCCATCCGTGGAGAATGCCCATTCCCGTGCATCAAGGCGGTCCAATGCGCCAACGTCAATGATGTCTCGTAAGCGCGAGCGCTCTGGATCCACCAAGCTATAAAGCATGTTCTCGTGCACGGTCCAAGCCCCTGAAACGAAATCATTGGTCTTTCCTGGACCATCTTGATTCAGTTGTGACCAGACACTCTTCCGGCTCGTGCCGCGCGCAGGAGCGACGTAAAGGGTTTCAGGGAAGTGCCGCAATTGCAGAAGGTTGGCAAAACTCTCTTCGTAGCCGTGCTCATCGGAGTCAGCGTCTAGTTCGGACGGAACATTTTCACCTGGGCCATCGCCGCTACCCGTTTCACCGGACGAGCGAGGGGGAATGGGTTGTGTTCTGAGGTATGCGCGGGCGAAAGCCGCTGCTGATGCACAAGCGTACTTCGTCCAAGCATCCTGACGCTTGAGGCCGACAATGTCGCTGAGCGCACGCACGGAGAGCATTGGCGTTCTGTCTCGGGTCGCCCTATGCACGCCTGCGGACTCCATCTCAACTGCCAGAATCCCACGAGCACTGGTGATCCAGGGAATGAGAAGCTCCGGGTCCTTGATGAGGCGATCACTGGCTGCGATCGGACCCGCGGAGAACTGAGGATGCCGCGCACCAACCGTTTTACCAAAATGAGCTTGCAGACTTTGTCGCACGGTCTTCTGCCATGCTCGTGGACCGTAAAGCTTCCCTGCGCTGAAGCTTACTGGTGGTCTCGTTGGAAGCGCCTCCCACCACTCACCCAGCTCTGCCTCTCTCGCGCTCAGATTCGCAATTCCGGCAGCAATCTGTTTGCTGATCGGACCGCCCCCCACGTTGTAGGTGGTCTCCTCCTGGAACTTCCGCGCTTCAAGGCTAAAGTCAAGTATCCGGGTTGATAGGACCACATCACCCAAGCTGAAATCCTCAGAAGGCAGACCGCCGGCTATGCCAACAAGGAGCAAAAGGGCGGGCTGGAGATCGTCGATCAAATCTCTCGCAGCTTCCTGAGCTTCGCCGTTGCCCTGTTCAATCTGACGAAGGACCGCGATCCTGTAAACCGACCCTTTTCCGGCCTCGGCTGTCCGCATGGTGTATTCACGGTGCCGCCCTCTAAAGATTTCGTGCCCTTGAGGAAAGACGTTAAGCACCGCCCGAAACTCATCATCACGAATGGTGAGAATGCCGACGTCCACCAGCGTCTGGGCCTTTACAGTCAAGTCCTTTTCCGTCCTTCGCAGTCAACGTTTGTCGACTAGGTTATCAGCAGATGATAACATAGGTTTATGGCCGAACCAGACCACACGCTCGACGCGCTTCTTCACCTAGATAGTGAAACGTTTGTTGTTGAAGGTGCGTTTTGGGTCAAATTTGTCGTCCAGCGGGTTCCCGCCTCACCTGAGAGGCCGCACGGTCTAGAGTATTCATTGACTCTGCATGGTGGAGATAATAAGCGTCTTCTGGGATTTGACAATGCACATCCCGTCACTGAGGGATCAGGACCGGGAGTAAGAACGCGGATCGAATACGACCATAAGCACAAGGGCGAGCGGGTACGATTTTATGTTTATGCGGATGCGGCTACATTACTGGAAGACTTCTGGACTGAAGTCGACTTGATCCTTAAGGAAAGGAGTTCAACGCCATGAGTACTCTGAATGTTGGAATTGCTTCGAGAGAGGCGTACAAGAAACGGACAATGGCTATAGCGCGGGGTGACTATGTACCTGCAAAGAACGAGCCAAAGGTGTGGTTTGAGTCACTGCAATCGTTGTCACAAGTGCTCTCTGACCAAAACAGACATCTTCTAAAGCTCATCATTCAGACACAGCCGAAGTCTTTGAATGAGCTGTCTGAAAGCTCTGGACGTGCGACGTCAAATCTTTCTCGAACACTGCGGACGATGGAGCGGTATGGACTTGTTGTACTTGAGGAAGGACCTAATCGGCAATTAGTGCCTAAGGTCAACTATTCGGGTGTTGCACTAGAAATGTCTTTTTAGGGGGCAGGGTCGAGATCCGAAAAGCGAATTCGAAGGTAACGGACGTTCGCGACAATGGTATGAAGATGTTGGAAAAGAGCAGTGGACGCTGCAGAATCAGGCGAATCGATATTTAGCCGTTAAACCGGAATACTTCGGATCAGACATGCCTCTGGAATGTGAGAAATGCGGCGGCTCAGGACAGCTCTTAGTAGATACGGATAAGGGGCGGCATGTCCGTGAGTGTTCGTGTGTCGCAAAGCGCAAGCTGGAACGGGCACTGGACCGTTCAGGTATACCGCTGCGATATCAGGACTGCACCGTGGACGGGTACATCACAGACTTCCCAGGCGCGAGCAGAAGCCTCTTCCTCGCAAGACTGTATGCCGGGCACTTCGTAGAGGAGTTTCCGAAGCGCGGGCCCAGCGGTACGTCAGGCATTATGTTTGTCGGCTCGATTGGTGTCGGTAAGACACATTTGGCTGCGGCAATCTTAAGAGCCCTGATTGCCGAACGCGGAGCAAACGGGCTCTTCGTAGACTACAGGGAGCTCCTCAAAAAGCTTCAGCACACATACGCTCAGCGTGGCGATGGATCGGAAGCAGACATCCTTGCCCCCGTTCTCAACGCTGAAGTGTTGGTACTCGACGAGCTTGGAGCTACAAAGCCGACCGAATGGGTGATGGACACAGTTGGTTACGTACTCAACAGCCGCTACAACAGCTGTCGGACTACGATCATCACGACCAACTATGCCAATCTTCCCGCCACGGTGAGTCAACCGGGGATGGCGCCCTCGAACACTCTTCGCGCTGTCTCGCGCGAAGAGACGCTAGGTGATCGCATCGGCGAGAGGATTCGCTCACGCCTGCAAGAGATGTGTGTCTCGTTGGAGATTCAGGGTGTAGACTTTCGCGAAACCGTTCAGCGAACGCGACCTTCGGGCACCAGGTAGTCTCTTTCTGCCGCCCTTATACCCGCTTTGGAGCAGTCTTCTTTGCGGCGGAATTCGTCGAGAATGCGGGAGACCTCTTCGCAGCAGGCTCGCTCGGTTCGATGTGTGCCATGACGGACCCGCCAAGTTCACGTGTCTCTTCCTGTTGTCAACATGCGTGGCGACTTCAACGCCTTGGCTGCGAGTTTCTTAATCTTGGGCGAGGTGATTGGTGAAAGAGCTCAACGGCCTCGACCCCAACATCTACTTTCACCACCTCCCTGAGTGCATCGCCGACATCCCATTAGCAGGATCAACGACCTGCTGCCCTGGAACCTCGCCCTGTCTACACCACACGAACGCTCAGAGCTTATACCCACACAGCGCTATGTGGGTATATAACGCTGACACCAACCCATAACGACGGCCCAGAGCACACGCTTACATCACAGGGTGCTACTGTTCGTGCTACCGGATATCTAACAGACCCAGCCGTCGCGATGCTCAAGACACTTTTCGCAATCAACAAAAAAGAGCGAGTTGGGGCAAGGTACGAGTCATGACCGGCAGCTCCTGGTTAATCCTCCATTTGGGCGGAAAATACAGAGCCATCGGCTCTTTGGAAGGATTGAATTTAGCTTTGATCCGCGTTCTGGCGCTTTGAAGCTCCGGGACAGCTTCCCGACAATACTTGTCCAGTTCACAGAAGAGACCCTGGCAATCTATTGCATGAAGTGGACGGCCGTACAGACCATTAAACTGCAGGTCCAAGCGCTCAAATTCGAGTTGCTGCCGATCCACCATAAAGTTTATGACTTCACGCGGCGTGTAGTCACCAAGATCAACAAAAGCCTTTTTTATGCCGCGGAGCGCCCCTGGACCAGCTTGAGTGAAGTCGTTCTCGCTGAAGTTCAAGAGATCGGAGTAATTCAGGTCTATTGCTGTCTGATATGACATGAAGGGGCCGGTAAGGGGAAATCCTTCAAGAATGCGGACCACCTCTTCAAGCGAAGTGGCGCCCATCAATCGTTCTGCAGCATGCATCTCTAGGAACATGTGCTTAAAGAGAGCGACATGATTGCGATGCTTCTCATCGAAGCCGAACGCTTTCGTCGCACAAAGAATGAATGCACCTGTATACAGGCCGCCACGTTCCCGCTTGAGGATATCCAGCGCACGTTCAAAATCACCGGACCTCAGAGTCCTGAGTGAAGGTCTGGACCCCAGGATCTCCGTCAGACCGTCCCATACCTGAATGTGGCTAAAGGTCCTAAACGCAACAATCTGAAACAGCCGGTCGGCAACACTATCAGGATGCTCGCTGCATGCAACAGAACGAATCATGTACTGTGACACGCGATCCGCAGCTCGGAATACATTACAGAATTTAAAACGTTGAAGTATTCGATCATCGGACCATGGCTCGGCCCCGCCAGCAATGCGGCGTTCGAAAGCGGCTTGACGCAGGGCCGCAAACTTCCAATAAAGGTCGTAGACACCATGGCGTGGGATCGGCGGGCGCTTCATGCTGACGTCAGTTGTGAAACTAGAGCGTAGCCTCATTTCTGCCTCAGAAACACCCCGGTATCGTGAAGATTGAAGTAGCGTTCATCCGCCAACAGCCGTTTTGCAGCAATGCGCTCTCCAAGGGTATAACGGAAACGGTTCCGTCCAGCGAAGTGATCGAAAACTATCGCTCCGCCAACGACGATACGGTCTTGGACAACATCCAGGACCGCGGAGGCTGAGGAAAAGTTGTCTGTGTCCATAAAGACGAGAATGACTTGCTCATCAATGAGCCTTTCTGACGTCTGTACAACATCACCCGATACAACCTCGATATCGCGGCCGGAAACGAACCGCCGTACCAACGCTTCGTCCGAGAAGACACAGTCGGGATGAGCGTACATATCGAGAACGCTCTTCTTCTTGGGGAATCCTGAGAAAGTGTCGAAGCCGATCACCTTCCAATTCTGTCCGAGCGCCTCGATAAAGCGTGACAACAGCATTGTAGTTCCACCCTTGAACATTCCGAACTCTGCGACCACACCGCTTAGTCCTAAGCGCGAAGCATTCTGAAGGCACTGATAGAGGTGCACGAGAGTATTTGGATATCCATTTGCGAGCGAAGGCACCAGCGCCGTTTGTGTAATTTGCTCAAAAAGCCGATCGCGGAACTCAAACTGTCCATATCCTCCAAACAGGATACGTGTTTCAGGAGGCATAAAGATTGATGCCGCCTCCAAGAGTGATTCCTTCCCGTGGTCGGAGGCAAGGATGACACATTTCGGAGCATCCTTTACGAGCTCTTTAAGCGGCTTGAACCGAGATGGCGGTTCCGCTACTTGTCTGTCAGTGTAGACACCGCATAAACGCTCTTCAGCCCCGATCGCTTTAAAGAAGGCAAGGATCTCATACGTAAGCGGCGTGTGCCCCACAATCGCAAAGTTCATTTGCTCATCGTCAGATAAGGCAATCTTGATATCGGACGTTAACTGCTCGAAGTCTTCGTGCTTCATCTCGATCTCCATAGGCTGATATGAAAGGTGGGCGTTAGAACGATTCACACGCGTCCGTCGAGTGCGACTAGAAGTGTCCATACAAGGGCACTCAGCAGTTCGTTTGCCTCCAAGCGGGCGGGTAACGAGATCCCAGTTGCTGCCAGAGTATGGAGTGATTCGAATGATTCGACGATCTCTTCTATCAACGTTTGCAGCACAAAGCTCGAACTATCTGCGGGGAGATATGAATCGACGAGTGCGTCGAAGGCTGAAAGCTGATCACTCAACGGAGGAACGCGCACAGAAGAGGCGTTCTCCTCGGGATACTTTGCCTGCAACTGCTCCTGGAGGTAGAGGCGATGCTTGAGAAGATAGACGAAAAGGTCGACTGCCGTGTCGGTCAGAGACTCATCGGCGAGGCTTGCTTGCGTCAAACTGTATTGTTGTAGCCGGTCAACCTTGCGTGCGACATTCGCTAGAATACTTGTCAGTTCACCGCGCTTCTTCCAAGCACTCCCATAAGCTGCGTCCTTACGGGCATGAAGGCGCTTGATTCCTTGAGTTAGCGAATCGTGATCACGTTCACTCTCAACGGACTGGAGAACGGTCTTCGTGTAGTGCTCAAGAAAAGCTGCGATGGATTCATTTGGGATGCCCTCCAAAACTCCGGGAAAACGTCGCGAACAAGTCTCATAGGCAGCGGCGGTGAGATCGCAGGCAGGCATACCTTGCAAAACATCCCTAACCTCATTTTCCGACCATCCTTGTGCTATACCCTGATGCACTCTCATCAACTCTAGCGAGACAGACAGAAGCGGATCATTTTGGAGGACGGTTGACGAAAATAATTTTTCTGGGTCGGAGCGAATCTCCGCTTCTAAGGAAAACCATTCTGAAAGCGCAAGGTCAAGCTGCTCAAATGGAACGGTGAAAGCGGGCGTAATCAAACCGTAGTCGTAGCAGGTTATTCCACGGAACCCTTTCAACATTTGCTGTGCGCGTTCATAGTGACGCTCGTACATATGAAAAGAAGTGGCAAAGTACGTCACATCACCGGGCTCTACGCCCATCCAGAACGACATCATTTGCTGAAGGACGCTCCACTCAAAGCTGTTGATTCCTGAGAAGCCCCAAACAACATCGTTGCTGCGAACACCTACTGTGAGGTGAAGACATCCATCGCGTTGCAGCCAGTTCAACCAGTTGTTGCATGGTATGTCTTTGCTGTTAGGGAAGTCTCGTAGGGGATCATAAATCGACATGACAGCGCGTCGCGAGTGTGCCTCCGTTAAGAGAAGGCCGAGACACTCTGCAACCTGATCGATGCCGTTCCAATTTCGGAGTCTAGGTCCGTATGCGCCTCGCCATGTCACTCCGTCATCTGAAAACTCAGCTGCACGAGGAAGATAGTGACTTAACCAACGTACGTCATCTCGTCCAGCAATCATCCAGAGTGTTTCTGCAACGGTCGCAATGACATCATTCTTGCGATGTGGAATGAAGAGACATCGCTCTTGTGGCCTCTCGAGCCGCGTGACGTGGTTGCGCAGTTCGCGTACTCGACTGCCCCGGACTTCCACTTCTTGCCCACCTTTGAGCAGTTCGGACAAGCCCGCGACTGTAGCCAAAGTGATGTTCCGATGCGAGCCCCACATATTATGCTCCCTCGTGCACTCATCCAGAGATCCAAACGTTTTGTTGCGGGATCAAACTGCTCTTGGAAAACGCCCCTTGGCAGAGACCCGACCGAGACCGAGGCTAACAAGTGCGGCGATTTCCGAAGGGCGATGAGTCGCCGCCAATTGTGCATTCTCTCCAGCGTCAAGTCCGTTTGAGAGAGCTTCCCAACCGCGCGCATTTATGAGTGCAGCGAACTCCTGAAGTCCCGCTCGGAAGCCTTGGTCCTGCTCGTTGCTGCTGGACGGGGGCAGCCATGCGCTTGACGCGAGGTCGATCTGACTAATTGCGTCAAGTGTGACTCCCCCGAATCCCCCGGCCAAAAAGAGCGGCTGTCCTGAGGAAAGGGTCAGCAAGGCCTCTTCAAGAACTCCGGGCATCAAGCCCTGATAGCCTGTACGCTTTCCACCGATTAGTAATCGGCCTTGTACTTCCCGTACTGCGGTTCTGCGCATGGCAGTCAGCGAAGCAACTGTGTCTTCCGCAGAAACGTTTACGGGATTGTTCGGGCGATCAAGGCGGTAGTCGACACGTTCCCCATCGACTCCCAAACACGAGATAGTGCCGAATAGCCCTAACGCCTGTTCTGAGCTTCGGATTTGATCCAACGACATGCGTCTATGAACTGACCATGCGAGCAGTACGGAAAGCGGTTCGCTGGCTCTGCCATAACGACGCACCTCACTGATAAGGAATGTGGTGTAGCCGTTCGGGTCAAGGTGACCGCAGTACTGAAAGACACCACCAAGGATGAGAACCGTTCTGGCAAGCTCACCTAAGGCAAGCCGAAAATGATCCTCGAGAAGACCCAAACGCCTCAGATCGGGACTGTCTGAAGCCGATACACCTAGACGTACACCGGTCAGCGTATCTGGCGGGAGAAGATCACTCATAGCTATGCTCCTCTAGCCGAGAGGGCTCTCGGCGTCATGATTTCAAGTGGCCCTGTATGGCCCATAAGCGAGCACAATTCGAGCAAGGAAGCCCGTTCGTCAGGTCCCAAGGGTGGATCCGGGTGCAAGATACGCAGAGCATTCGCTCCTAGTACAGGTTGGCCTGCGTCTTGTCGTTCGCGAAGCCAATGGGCAAGGGTGACTGGCTCGGGCGCATGAGGAGCCCACCAGGCGATGGCGAGGTCCTGCCGATTCGCTGCTAAGTCCTGTTGAACTCGCCAGAGGGCTCGTTTCAGACACTCATCTACCAATAGATTCAAGCCTCGTCGTATATCGTCTTTACTCCAGCTTCCCTCTATGTCGCGTACCGGGATGCGCGGAATGTGGTCCATGATGAATGACCCTCTCTCCTCTCCTCTACCCAGTGAGTCAAGAATGACAACTGGCATTCCAGCTTGTTTCGCAATCAACATCTCACGCTGACACCAGGCTCGGCTCGCATAGAGATCGGTTCTGAGAGCAAGCAGCGCACTGCTAGCCGCTTGTTGCCGTAGCTCCGTATCCCAGTCCCTCCCAGGTTGGAGATCGTTGGCGTCGAAGAAATGAGAGAGGCGTGTGTCTCCAATGATCTCCCGAACGATTCGGATGAGTGCTGGGATATCTTCTTCGTGTGATCCAGTGCGCCGAGTATGGCTGATAAATACCTGCAAACGCGCGTCAGAACCGAGAATCATCTGCGCGATGCCTTGCGCAAGATCACGGCAGAGCAGCTCTTGAGAGGGCTCTTGCTCACCCAGGCCTGAGGGAGCAGCCAAACGCTGGTGCTGCTGTAAGAGATCAGCTAAGAGGCTTCCGTTACAAGCCTCATCTACCGCTAGGGGAAAGATTCCAATTTGCCCTGGTAAACGCATTTGCGCGTCAACAAGGGATTCTATGTACGGCTCCCACTCAGTCCGCTGCACAGCTTGTGCAAGCTGCAGGCTCAGAACTGGAACAACCGCAACAAGCCGAGCGGTAGGTACACCATTCGGCTGTGCCAGATCAGGATAGGGGATAGGGCGGGGCATCACATGGTCAATCTGCCACGGGTGGGACCGGGCATAGACCTCAATGGCGCCGCCAACAAGTCCACTAAAACTTGTCCCGTGGAAATGGGCAAAGATCTGCGAGGCGGCTTCCGCCCCGCCCAGATCATCGGGATGATGTACGACATATATCTCCAAAACGGGCGGGAGCATGAGCCTCCGTGCATGCACTCTAATTGGTTCAATATCTATATACTAATAGGCAAGGAAAGTTCCCGGGGAGAACTTCAAATTATGGCGGACAAGGTCTGTAATGTGTTTATCAGCCACGTTCACGAGGATGACGATCGTTTGCAGCCGCTCAAAGACTTGTTGGCCGCGAACGGTTGCCAGGCGCGCGATAGTTCTGTCAATAGCAGTAACCCAAATCGCGCAAAAGACGCCGACTACATCATGCGTGAGATACTGCAGCCCCGTATCGACTGGGCTGGAACTATGATCGTGCTGGTCACGCCGGATACCAAGGACAGCGATTGGGTGAATCGTGAGATCGAATATGCACGAGAGCACGACAAGCGCATCATTGGCGTTTGGGATCATGGTGAACACGGTTGCGAGTTGCCGGAAAAACTCGAGGACTACGCCGACAAGATGGTGCCCTGGCGCGGCGAGGACGTCGTGAAGGCCATCTTTGAGGACGACGACGAATGGCTTGATGCCAAGGGTAAGCCGATGCCGGAACGCAAGATCCCGCGGTATAAGTGCTAATAGGGAATGACCGTGAATCTCTACACGTACGTGGTTCGACACGATTTTGCTTTTGCGCCAAATCCTTTTTTCGGGTTTTGTACCTTGGCCACCTGTAAACCGGATATCCGGCGTACAGCACCGGTGGGCAGTTTCATCGTGGGTACCGGGTGTGCAGCGCGGAAGCGGCGTGGTCAGCTGGTCTACTACATGAAGGTGAGTGAGTCGCTCACCTTCGACGCGTATTGGAGTGACGTACGCTTTTACATGAAGAGACCCTTCCTACGCGGGAATCGTATGCGTGCATTTGGGGACAACATTTATCATCGCAATCCCGTAGGTGATGCTTGGCTACAGGAGAGCTCATACCACAGCCTCCACTCCGGCAAAGCGAATCCAGTGAATGTCAAGACTGACACCCGTACCAATCGAGTTTTAGTCGGCACAGAGTTTGCGTACTGGGGTGGGTCGGGGCCGCGCATTCCGGAACAGTTTCGTGATTACGAAGGCGATGACGTCTGCGCTACGAGAGGTCACCGGGTCAACTTTTCAGAGGGCCTTGCGGTAGACTTCATCTCTTGGATTCATAGCTTAAAGTGCCATGGCGTTGTTGGACGCCCGTTTGAATGGGCGAAGCTGCCATAGCCTTATTTCCGGGTCTGACCTGCGTGAGTCTCTGCGAAATCTCCTTTGTCTGGGGGGAAGGTGCAGGAAGAGGAACTTGAGACCTGCCGCGCAGCCGGCGAGCGGAGGCCGGTAAAGCGGGATGAGGGGTGGGGAGAAACCGAAGCGGGTTCTCCCGCGCCGCGGGTGAGCGGCGTGTTCTGCATCGGTGGGCCTAGCCCATCGCCCAAAGAAGGGCTTTTGCAGTGGTTCTGCGGACGTAGGCCGCTCGCCTGGACGGGCTAGGATCGCGCGAGAGGTATTCGGAGGCAAGGGCATCCGCAACCTGGGTCTGTGACCATCCGTTGGCAAGGGCAGCAATCGAAAAGGCCATGTCTGCGCCGGCCGGTCTGCCTTGGTATCGCGGTGATTTGCGGAACCGAGACAGAGAAAGATTCATTGCTCTCCCGGTCCACGGTCTGAAGCTCTGACGCTGCATCGTACGTTCCATCTCACGCGACCGATACAGGCTCATGACTTCATTTTGGAAGGCTTCGGCGTTTGTGAACTGCTCTGCGGTGTGACTGTGGAGCCGAACGAACGGAAAGAGGTCTTTAGCGTTTCGGTGCTGTGGCTTGCGGTTGGTGAAGCCGGGAAGTCGCCCAAATCGCCTCCAATCGGCTGCGCTCGGATCGGCTCCGAAACGGTGCGCGAGAGCCTGAGCGGCGATTGTCCCTATTGCTTTGGGGAGAACGTGCGTATGTTTAAACCATGCCTGAAAGTTACCGGGGCTGGTCTCGATGGTGGCGCACGGCTCGAAGCCATCGGCGGTCAGTGTACCGAGTGCCGCTCGGTCGAGGTCGTCCAAGAGAGTGAAGCGGCGTTCGCCTGACGGTCGGAAGTAGATGTGCGCTCCGTTTGCGTTACGGTACTTGAGATAGCGCAGCCGGTTGACGCACTGTGGGGCGCTGAGGGCTTCCATTCTTGGAAACATGCCTCGATCTGTGAGGATGCCGATGTCGTAGGAAGGCGCATCGACGGCGGCAAGGGTGTTGCGCACGGTTTGTTCTGTTCTGTCCATCGCGTTTACCTGTGGCAAAAGGGAAG
>CAXTGN010000049.1:13147-16511 GCA_964243455.1 uncultured Acidobacteriaceae bacterium | reverse complement strand
TGTCGAGCCCCCCGATGGCATGGACAAGGTAAAGCAGGAAGCCGTCGAGTGCGACAGCTTCAGTAGGGGGGAGCCCGGCACATCGGCCATCGTTGTCGACATTGCCGCGAATCGCTGTGAGCGGAGCCATCATCGCAAGGCGGTCCAGGATGGTGGGGTCGCCGACATCCCCGGCATGCAGGATGTGATCGACCCCTTGGAGGGCGGAAACAGCCTGCGGCCGAAGGAGACCGTGAGTATCAGAGATAACGCCAATGCGCATCAGCGAACTTCGCTTTGACGTGGGTCCAGAGCGTCGCGGAGACCATCGCCCAGCAGGTTGAACGCGAGGACGCAGAGGGCGACGGCCAGAGCAGGGAAGAAGACCAGGTGAGGTGCCTCGAAGAGGTGAGAGCGGGCGGCGTTCAGCATGGCGCCCCAGGTGGCGACGGGTGGCTGGACGCCGAGTCCAAGAAAGCTGAGCGTTGCTTCCGAGAGAACTGCCGTCGCCATACCGACGGCAGCCTGAACCAGAACGGGTGACAGAGTATGGGGCAGGATGGAGCGTAGGAGAAGGCGGGGGTCGGAAGCTCCGAGAGAGCGAGCGGCCTGAACGAATTCGCGCTCACGCAGCGCCAGCACCTGAGCGCGAACGAGCCGGGCGTACCCGACCCAGGCCGGCAGAGCAAGGGCGAGTACCAGGTTGGGGAGGCTGGGACCGAGAAAGGCAATGATCGCGACGGCGAGCAGAATGCCCGGAACCGCCAAGAAGGCGTTTGAAAGGTAAACGTTCACCAGGGTGTCGATCCAGCCGCGGTAGAAGCCGGCGAGAGAGCCGAGCGTAACGCCCACAGAGAGAGACATGGCAACAACGGCGAGTGCGATACCCAGGGAGATCCGTGCACCAAAGAAGGTACGGGTGAGGATATCCCGGCCAAGTTCGTCGGTGCCGAACAGGTGAGTCGAAGATGGACCGGCAAGGCGATCTTTGAGGTGGATTGCGGCGGGGTCCTCAGGAGCCAGCGCGGGGGTGAACACGGCCATGAGGGCGAAAAGCGAGACCAGAAGCAGTCCTGCAGTGGCAAGGCGATTGCGAAGCAGGCGCGACACGGCCGAGGATGGCGGTTCGGAAGCCCCCCCGAGCGCCGGGTCTGGAGAGTGCTCGACGATTGCAGCCATGCTGGCTTATCTTCTCACAGCGAATCTGTCCTACTCTGACTCAGAACGGGTTCATGTGTCTTTTGTGTAGTCTGGTTTGCCTTGACAGGGCTCGAAGCTAGCAAGGACACTCTCAGTAGTCACACAGAGCAGCAAGGAACCGGAAAGCGGCAACACGCCGCGGGCTTCGCGTTCAGCACGGGAGTATCTGGATGATGTTGAAGGGCGAGCGCGCGGTGGTATGTGGCGCGGGCGGGTTTATCGGTGGCCATCTTGTGCGGGCGCTGCAGGCACGCGGGGTCGAGGTTGTCCGGGCTGTGGATGCGAAGCCACTCGAGGAGTGGTATCAGACCACCGACGGCGTGGAAAATCTTCGTCTGGACCTGAAGGACAGGGATGCCTGTCTGCGAGCGGCGGATGACGTGACGCTGGTGTACCAGCTGGCTGCGGATATGGGCGGCATGGGCTTTATCGAGAACAACAAAGCCCTTTGTATGCTGAGTGTGCTGACCAATACGCACATGTTACTGGCGGCGAAGGGACAGGGAGTGAAGCGCTTCTTTTTCTCTTCCTCGGCCTGCGTGTATAACGCCGAAAAACAGGTGAACCCTGATGTGGTTCCACTGAAGGAAGCGGATGCCTATCCGGCTCTGCCCGAAGACGGTTATGGGTGGGAGAAGCTGTTCAGTGAGCGAATGTGCCGGCACTTTGAAGAGGACTTCGGGCTGATCACTCGGGTGGCGCGGTACCACAACGTGTATGGGCCGCATGGGACGTGGATCGGCGGACGCGAGAAGGCGCCCGCAGCCATCTGCCGCAAGGTTCTGGAAGCGAAGCTGTCGGGCAGGCACGAGATCGAAATCTGGGGTGATGGACACCAGACGCGATCCTTCATGTACATTGACGATTGCGTAGAGGGCACGCAACGCATTATGGAAAGCACGATCGACGAGCCTGTAAACCTCGGATCAAGCGAACTAGTCACCATTAACCAGCTTGTAAGCATTGTGGAAGAGATTGCCGGAATCAAGCTGCGTCGGCGATATGACCTGTCCGCCCCTAAGGGCGTGAACGGGCGCAACAGCGATAACGCGATGATTCTCCGTGGTTTGGGCTGGGAGCCCTCGATCAAGTTGCGACAAGGCATGGAAAAGACCTACAGGTGGATCGAAGGCGAGATGCTGGCTGGAAACATGGCCGAGGCGCAGGGGCTCATGACAGCGAAGGCCTGAAGTGGACCGGTTTGTGACGAAGATACTTGGCATTGACTTTTTCCACGGGACGGCACGGGAGGCGGTGGAGCGAATGCGCCGCCGCGGCGGATTGCTGGTGGTGCCGGCTGCTCCAGCGCTGAAGGATCTGGACACGCGACCGGAATACAGGGAGGCCCTGGTCTCAGCGGACATGGCGCTGACGGACTCGGCGTTCATGGTGATGATCTGGAATCGGCTGGAACGCAGTCACATTCGCCGGCTGAGCGGGCTGGAGTACCTTCGCGAGCTACTGATGCACGAAGATGTACGCAAGCAGGGCAACACGGTCTGGGTGATGGCAGGCCCTGCGAGCGCGGCTTGCAACCTGGAGTGGTTGCAGCAACAGGGCGTGATTGTGCCTCAGCGGTGCGTGTACCTGGCACCCATGTATGGGGAGGAGTTGGAGGATCTGGAGCTGCTCGCGCACCTGGAGCAGTTGCGGCCTCAGCATGTCATCGTGACGATCGGTGGAGGAACCCAGGAACGACTGGGGCTGTATTTGCGGCGAAAGCTGACGTACGTTCCATCCATACATTGCATCGGAGCGGCCATCGCGTTCTTGAGCGGCGATCAGGTGCAGATTCCCATGTGGGCCGATCGGTACTACATGGGGTGGTTGTTCCGTTCGATCTCGGAACCCAAACGGTACGTTCCACGGTACTGGGATGCGCGCAAGCTGTTCCGTTTGATGGTGCGGTACCGTGATCAGCTGCCGGAACTTGTGCCCGCAGAGAGATAGCCCTTTTGTTCGATAACGCACCACAGCTTTTAAAGCGTATGTGTGTCTGCATGCGTATGTGGAGACGATGCCTTGCGACGGTTTGTCTTCTGGCCGCGGGTCTGCCCTGGCTCAGCGGACCCGGATGCTGGGCGCAGGCTCCGCGCAGTGTGGCGGAGCAGTACCTGTTTCAGTCGGCGAATGCGGAGCGGCAGGCAAGGGGCTTGGGAGCCTTGCAGTGGGATGAATCACTGTA
>CAXTGN010000049.1:7843-13137 GCA_964243455.1 uncultured Acidobacteriaceae bacterium | reverse complement strand
GCACGCGAGAGAGATGGCGATGCGGGCGTCCATCTCGCACCAATACGCCGGCGAGCCGGAGCTGGCGGGCCGGGCGCAATCGGCAGGTGTGCGGTTCAGCGTTGTCGCGGAAAACGTGGCCGAAGCGCCCACGGCCGTGATGATTCACCGGGGCTGGATGGAATCGGAGCACCACCGGGAGAACCTGTTGGACCCTCGCTTGGACCATATCGCGATCAGTGTGCTGCGGCGGAACGGGCAGCTGTATGCGGTGGAAGACTTCGACCGTGGGGTGACCGATCTTTCCTTTGAGCAGCAAGAAAACGCCGTAGCAAACCTGTTATCGGCTTCGGCCCCCTTGGATGTACGTGTGGCCAGCGACGAGGCCCGCCAGACCTGCCAGCTGGACACCGGGTTTTCCGGGCCGCGACGACCATGGTTTGTGATGCGGTTCACGGCGAGCTCCCTAGACGCACTGCCGGATGAACTGCTGAGCAGGTTGTCGACAGGCAAATATCATGAAGCGCAGGTCGGCGCCTGCCCTCTCCGCGATACGGGACGTTTTGCTGGGTACAACATCACCGTGTTGCTGTTCCGGTGATGTGTGGCGACGGTACTTTGACCCGATGTGTGCGCTTTGCTATAAAGGGTTGAGCGCGACTGTCCCGGTGGCGCGCAAAAGTAAGCGATCCTGAGTAGCTCAATGGCAGAGCATTCGGCTGTTAACCGAAGGGTTGTAGGTTCGAGTCCTACCTCAGGAGCCACTCCCTCCACAAGTATTGATTTATGAAGTGAGCGCCTGGGCGATTTGGCTTACCTGTACCTTTGATCGAGATGTGGTCTCAAACCGCTGAGACCGTCAACGCATCAGAGCAGGTATGTTCCCTGGTGTGCAATGGATTGGGCGCGCTGTCCGCGGCGTGGGTGCGAGGCGCCGGGCGTGAAGATCGTCATCTTTGGGCTAACTGTGTCGTCATCATGGGGCAACGGACATGCGACCCTTTGGCGGTCGCTGATCAAGGCCTTGCTTCGACGTGGGCATAGGGTGACCTTTTACGAGAAGGACGTGCCGTACTACGCCAGCACGCGCGATCTTTGGGGGCTACCGCCGGGCGGACACTTAAGGCTGTACGAATTTCTTCATGAGATCCGGGAAGAGATCGTATTGGAACTGCGCCAAGCGGATCTGGCCATCGTGACGAGCTATTGCCCCGACGGGCCTGCGGCATCGGAGTTGGTGCTGCAACACGCACACGGTGTGCGCGCGTTTTACGACATGGACACGCCGGTGACGCTGGACTGCCTGCGGTCGGCGAGCCCGGTTGCGTACCTGCCTCCAGAGGGGCTGGGCGCGTTCGACCTGGTTCTCAGCTATACGGGTGGACGAGCCCTGGAGGAGCTGCGGACGCGGCTGGGCGCCCGAGTCGTCGCGCCGCTGTACGGAAGCGTCGACCCCGAGACACACCATCCTGTTCCTGCCGTCGCGGCGTTCCGGGCACAGTTGTCCTATCTTGGGACCTTTGCGGAGGATCGGCAGCGCGCGGTGGAGACCCTGTTTGTGGAGCCGGCCCGTCGCATGCCGGCGGGTCGCTTTCTGATTGGTGGGGCGCAGTACCCCGAGAGCTTTCCATGGACAGACAACATCTTCTTCACCGGACACCTTGAGCCGGCACAGCATCCGGCCTTCTTCTGCTCTGGCCGCGCGACTCTGAACGTGACGCGGAGAGCGATGGCCGAGTACGGCTACTGTCCGTCGGGTCGATTGTTCGAGGCTGCGGCCTGTGGCGTGCCTTTGCTGACCGACGGATGGGAAGGATTGGAGCAGTTCTTCACGCCGGGAGAGCAAATCCTGCGCGTGGATACGTCAGAGGACGTGCTCGGGACGTTATGCTTGACCGATATGGAGCTGCAACGGGTAAGCGAGGCGGCGCGGGAGCGTGCGTTGCGTGAGCACACCAATGAGCAGCGCGCGGTGGATCTGGAGAACTGCCTGGACACAGTGAATCAGGACTCTGCGGCCGCGGCGAAGGTTTAGGGAGCGGGCGAAGAAGCGATGTGGGGCATTATTCCAGCAGCGGGCGCAGGCAGCCGGATCCAGCCACTGGCGTTTTCCAAGGAGCTGTTGCCCGTGGGGAGCCGCGTCGAGGGGGACAGCGAGCGGCCTCGTGCCGTTAGCGAGTACCTGGTGGAGCGCATGATCCGGGGTGGTGCCGACAAGCTGTGCTTTGTGATCTCACCGGGCAAGACCGATATTCTGGAGTACTACGGGTCGCGACTCTGGGGCGCGGACATCGCATATGTGGTGCAGGGCCAGCCGGGCGGGTTATGCGACGCGATCTTTCGGGCGCTGCCCCTGATCCACCCCGAGGAGAGCGTGCTGATCGGGTTACCGGATACTGTGTGGTCGCCGGAGGACGGGCTCGCCCAACTGCCGGAGGACTGCCTGTCGTTTCTGCTGTTTCCTGTCCAGAGCCCGGAGCTCTTCGATGCCGTTGTGACCGATGAGGCGAACTCCGTGCGCGAAATCCAGGTGAAGCAGAAGGGCGCGACCTCCAACTGGATCTGGGGTGCGATCAAGATGCCGGGACGTGTGTTGCACGAGTTGTACGCGCTTTGGTGCCGACCGGAGCGCCGGGACGAGTACATCGGCACGCTGGTGAATGCATGGCTGCGCGAGGGCGGGCAGGCCAAGGGATTTCGGGTGGGCGACGCGTATGTCGACGTAGGCACGTTGCACGGGTATCGCTCGGCGATACGCTTGCTGCAGGAGGGTGTGCCGCTGGTCGCGGAACGCTCGGGAGCACAGAAGACGGAGAAGGCAGAACAGGATGATCGAAGCACAGCGGTTGCCAGGTGAGAACGCGGGCATGGAGTTGAGTGAAAGCGAACTGCGGCAACGCATCGAGAAGCTTGGACCGTGGTTCCACAACCTGCGGCTGCGCGGGATTGAGACCGCACCGGAACACTTTCTGGGCAACTACCCGGAGGTAAAGTTCGAGAGCTTCCGGTCCGCGCTGCCGGAGGACATGACCGGAAAGAGCGTGCTGGACATCGGCTGCAACGCCGGGTTTTATTCGTTCGAGATGAAACGGCGCGGAGCGGAGCGTGTGTTGGGTATCGACACGGATCCGGGCTACCTGCAGCAGGCTCGGTTTGCCGCTGAGGTGATGGGCCTGGATGTGGAATTTCGCCAGTTGCCGGTCTGGGAGATCGCGCGGCTTGACGAGAAATTTGACCTTGTGATTTTCATGGGTGTGCTCTACCACCTGCGGCATCCGTTGCTGGCCTTGGATCTGATCCATGCGCATGTGGCCAAGGATTTGCTGCTGTTCCAAAGCATGCAACGGGGAAGCCGCGACCTCGCCGAAGTGAAAGAGGACTACGACTTCAATGAGGCGGCACCGTTTGACGAGCCGGGGTATCCAAAGCTTCACTTTATTGAGCGGCGTTACTCGCATGATGAAACGAACTGGTGGGTACCGAACAGGGCGTGTACGGAAGCCATGTTGCGCTCCTCAGGCTTCGTGCTCAAAGCCCAACCGGAGCACGAGGTCTATCTTTGCCGGTGGCAACCCGTACTGACACCGCCGGATGGACCGCATGCCGTGTACCCGGCCATCGCTCCCGCGGCCCACGAACAGGAGTAGCGCGGCCGTGGAAAGTACCCTGCAGGAGCTGACCGGAGACGCGCTTGCGGATATGGCCGAGACAGCGCTTGCGGCAGAAGAACTCCCAACGGCAATTGCGTTGTTCGATCGTGCCGAGCCCGACGTAGCTGACCCGGATCGCTGCGCCGGGGGGCGGTGGATGGCCTACATGCTGGCGGGGAACTACCAAGCTGCATGGGAGGAGAGCGACGCCATTCGACGACGGGGAGCGCCAGATCCGCATCGGTTCTGGAATGGCGAGGAACTCCGCGACCGGCGGTTGATCTTGCGCAGCCTACATGGATTCGGCGATGCGGTTCAGATGTTTCGTTTTCTGCCCCAACTGCAAAGCATCGTTTCCGAGCTGATTGTGGAGGTGCCGCCGCGTTTGCTGGAACTCGCACCCTGCTTTGACGGCATAGGCCGAGTCATCACGTGGGGCGAGGGGGCGCGATCCAGTACGCCCATGTGGGACGTGCAGATGGAAGTCATGGAGCTGCCCTATGCACTGCGGGTCTCCGCCGCGGATCTCACCCCGCAGCAGGGGTACCTCCATCTGCCCCAGGCACAGCGGGTGCGGGTGGCCGAGGTGCTCGGGAGGCGAGCACTGCCTCGCGTAGGCGTGGTGTGGGGGGCCGGCACGTGGAATACCTCGCGATCCATAGCTTTCGCAGAATTTCGTGCGTTGCTGGATGTAGACGGGGTGGAGTTCTGGAACCTGCAGGGAGAACCCGAACACGGGGCCTGGCTGGTCCGCCGTCGTGATAAGCCATGCCGCGACGTCTATGAATGCGGCGACGGCATCGCGACGCTGGCCGCTGTGATCGAGCAATTGGATCTGGTGATCACCGTCGATACCTTGGCAGCTCACCTTGCAGGGGCCCTGGGGGTTTCTTGCTGGCTGCTGCTGCAGCACCGGGCCGACTGGCGCTGGATGAGCGGGCGAGAGAACTCGCCCTGGTACCCCAGCCTGCGGCTGATGAGGCAAACCCAAGCCGGTGACTGGGCCGGCTTGTTGCGACAGGTTCGCCAGGAACTTGACGCAAAAGTTTGGGAGAAGGGAAGTTGAAGGTGACAGGATTGGTTGAAACACGCAAACTTTCTCGAGCCTGGGACGCTTTTCAGGCGTACCTGTTCGATATTGATGGGACCTTGCTGAACTGTCAGGATGCTGTGCACTACTTCGCGTTTTGCGATGCCCTAAGCGCCGTAGCGGGCAGACCGCTGAACCTGGACGGCGTCGTCACCCACGGCAATACGGACGAAGGCATTCTGCGTGACGCGTTCACTCTGGCCCACGTGGAAGAGAAACTTTGGCGCGGCCGCCTTCCCGAGATCCGCGAACGGGTCGGGACACAGGTGGAGCAGAATAGGGCGGAGATGCGGATCGATGTTCTGCCAGGTGTCCGGAGGGTGTTGCAGCACCTCGTCGATCGCGGGGCGGTGCTCTCGACCGCAACAGGAAACCTGGCGCGTGTGGGCGAGGTCAAGTTGAAGCAGTGCGATCTAAGGCAATTTTTTCTCCAGGGCGGGTGGAGCGATGGCTGCGAGAGCCGGAGCGAGGTATTTCGCCGTGCTCTGGCCGCACTGCGGACCCGGCTGGGAGAGAACGCCAGCGTGTGTGTGGTGGGAGACACCCCCGCGGATGTACAGGCCGCGCACAGCAAT
>CAXTGN010000049.1:0-7833 GCA_964243455.1 uncultured Acidobacteriaceae bacterium | reverse complement strand
GGTCTTGAGGTGATTGCGGTGGCAACCGGAATCTTTTCCCGCCAGGAACTCGAGGCGGAGCGCCCTGAGCTGTGCGTGAGCTCGCTTGAAAAGTTGCTGTAGAAGCTGTCTAGCTTTGAGGTGAACTTGCCGTCGCCAGGCTTTCAGAAGCGGCAAAGACGTGGGCCTCAGGCAGGCGGAAGATCCTGGCAAACAGCGTGTCCACAAGGAATGCCATACCAACACAGAGGCCAAGGCCACCAAAACTCGCCACCAAGATACCCACCATTACGCTGAACTCCTCGTACGAGCTTCGCCGAGAGAAGAACAATGCACCAGATCACAGCGGTTTCATCCATGGATGACTACCGTACCGTGCATCGAGCGCAGGCTGTCTGTGGAGACAGCCAGTTACTCGATCAGCGATCAAGGGACGGTTGAGCAGGGCATGCTCAGGCCCGACGTGGCCCTCGTTCAACTGGTGCTCGCGTTTGAGCATCTTATTAGGTACAAGCGGCTTAACACCCCGTCTTGCAGGACGGAGCCACAAGTGGCCCAACATACAGGTAAGGTTGTCTGGTTCAACAATGCAAAGGGTTTTGGATTCCTTTCGCATGAGGGCGGCACGGACGTTTTTGTCCACTTCTCAGCCATCTTGAGCGACGGCTACAAGGCCCTGAAAGAAGACGATCCCGTCGAGTTCGATGTCGAAGCCGGGACAAGTGGCAAGGTGCAGGCTGCAAACGTCAGAGTGGTCAGAAAAGCCATAAGCAACGACGCAACGAACCATGCATAAGCCGCTGCCCTGATCCGTTCACAAAGCAAAAGCCCCACGAACTCTTGGGGCTTGTGTTGGCTGACTGCCATCGAGATTGGTTGCGGGGGTAGGATTTGAACCTACGACCTTTGGGTTATGAGCCCAACGAGCTACCGGGCTGCTCCACCCCGCATTCCCAAGATAACAATGATGGAAACGGGGGTCAAGCGGCCCTGCCTGCAGGCTCGACTGCTTCGGTGTGCGTGCGGTCGCTGTGGCACGGCAGAGATGTGTCGACGCGATCCCTCGCGGGTGGCATCGTAGGTACCGGAACTTTCCGCTGCGAACTGCGTCTGTAGCTGATGTTGGGCTACAAACAGACGCGGTGGTGATGCCCGCGCAAGGAGCCTGATCGGGGAGCCGCAATGAAGGTACGAAGAATAAGAAGGGGAGTGTCAGGTTTAGGGTTGGTGGTTGCCGGCGGCTTGACTCTGGCTTGTGCAGGGGCCACCGGGGCGGGCGCGCAAACCATTTCCGCGACGCCGGATGCCCAGGTGGAGGCAAACGTACTGAAGGCCCTGGCGGCGGCTCCGGAGCTTTCGACGCAGGACGTCCAGTCGTCGACCGTGTACGGCGTTGTAACGCTGAGTGGGACGGTCCAAACAGAAGCCCTGCGTACACGGGCAGAGAACCTGGCGGCGCGGGCAAACGGCGTCAAGAAGGTGGTAGACGAGCTCTCGCTGGGTACGCCGAGCAATGCGAGCAACACACCGACCTCATCCCCGGCTGATGAGCAGGCCTCGGCGGGACAGGAGGCAAGTGGTCAGCCGGTTTTGCAGTCGGATGGCAGCTACGCTCCCTCGCAGCCGGCGCAGCCCGCAACCCCATACGCCGGGCCCATGCCACAACAGGCTGGTCCACCCTCTCCGGGCACCGGGAGTTCGCAGGCAGGTTCGGGGCAGCCTACCTATCCACAACAGCCGAGTGCGCATATGCCAAACAGTCAGTCTGGCTATGGACAGGGCGCGAACGGTCAGGCCAGTGGGCCGCCTCCGGCGTACGGGCAGGCAGCGCCGGGATATGGCCAGCCTGCGCCGGGGTATCCACAGCCCGGTTACGGCCAGCCGCAGGGCTATCCTCCGCAGGGTTATGCACAGGGATACCCACCGCAGGGAGGATATGCGCCCCAGGGCGGGCAGGCGGCCGGTGTCCCTGTAACCATTCCCAGCGGCGCGCTTCTGCGTGTTCGCATCAACCGCGGTCTGGATTCCAATCACATCCAGCCAGGCACGTCGTTTGACGGCACCGTCCTGAGCGACGTCGCGAGCGGCGGCGTAATCGCCATCCCACGCGGAGCCTCGGTGCAGGGCGTGGTGGTGGATGCGAAGAAGGCCGGCGCCTTGAAGGGTGAAGGGCAACTGTCCCTGCAGATCAACAGCGTCACGCTCGGCGGAACGAGCTTCCCAGTCGTCTCCGACCTGTGGGAGCGCCAGGGTCGGGACAAGACTGTGGGGACAGTGAACAGCGCACTTGGACTGGGTGTGTTGGGAGCCATTGTCGGCGGTGTGGCTGGAGGCGGCGCAGGAGCCGCCGTCGGAGCGGGCGTGGGAGCTGGTGTGGGCGTGGCTGGTTCCGCCGCTTCGCCCGGCGGGCGTGTGATCGTGCCGCCTGAGGCAGTGCTCAGCTTCCATCTGGCGCAGCCGGCCGAAGTCCGGACCGTCTCCGAGCAGGAGATGCAGCGCCTGGCGTACGCCGCCGGGCCTGGTACCGGGCCCGGGCCCCAGCCGGTGGTGCGGCGTCGCTACTACTCGCCGTACTACGCGCCGGCGCCATACCCGTATCCGTACTAGGCAGAGACGTGAGGAGAAGGGTCGCTTCCGGCGGCCCTTTTTCGTTTCAGTGATTGCTGGCCCAGGTACTCCACCGAGTTGCCTGGTTTATACTTTCTGCTGAGTCCAAGCGTTTCCGGTGAAATCTCGGGTGTGCGCTGGACTCCGCGGAACGCATTCCGCCAGCGAAAGAGAAGGTCTACCCCGCACATGATTCGTAGTCTTCAGCAGGACAATCGCGCCACCAAGGCGATCTTTGCCGTTGTGATCGGCCTGGCCATCCTGGCGATGGTAGTTACCCTTGTGCCCGGCATTTTCGATAACAGCGGAGCAGCCAACGGGACCACGTTCGCTACGGTGCGTTCGCCCGGGTGGTTCGGAAGATTCGGCACCGATAGCGCCACGATCAGCAATGCCGAGGTGGAGAACACCGCACGGGCCATGCTGCAGCGCAATCAGCTGCCGGACATGTATCTGCCGCTCGTGATGTCGCAGGCCGGGCAGCAGCAGGTGGAGCGGGCTGTGCTGGTGCGTGAGGCCGACCGGCTCGGGTTGCAGGTAAGCAATGAAGACCTCGCCCGTGAGTTGAAGGACGGTCCGCTGGGGCAGTACCTGTTTCCGAACGGGCAGTACATCGGGCAGGAAGCCTATGAGAACTTCATTTCCCAACACTTTGGCGGACCGGCGGGTGGCATGTCCGTGGTGAAGTTCGAGTCCGAGGTCAAGTCGGACATGGAGTTGCAGCGCCTCGAAGCGTTGGTGACCGGTGGCGTGAGCGTTTCGGAGCAGGCCGCGCGCGATGCCTACCTGAAGCAGGGGCAGAAGGCGAAGTTCGATTACGCGGTGCTTGCGGCCAACGACCTGAAAAAGGCCATCAACCCGAGCGATGCGGAGCTGGAGCAGTTCTTCAAAAGCAAGGCGTCTCTGTACGCCACCGCGGTGCCGGAAGAGCGCAAGATCCAGTTTTTCCAGGTAGACAGCTCGAATCTGCCGGGCGGCGCACCCAAAGTGACCGATGCCGAGGTCGTGAGCTACTACAACGCGCATCAGGCCGACTACAAGCTGCCGGAACAGGTGAAGACACGGCACATTCTGCTCACAGTGGCCAAAGGCGCAGATGCCAAAACGGATGCCGCCGCGAAGAGCAAGGCTGAGGATCTGTTGAAGCAGATCAAGGGTGGTGCGAACTTTGCGGACCTGGCCAAGAAGAACTCGGATGACCCGGGCAGCAAGGATCAGGGTGGCGATCTGCCGATGATTCCAACCAGCAGCCTTGACCCGGCGTATGCGCGGGCGGCCATGGCGCTCAACCCGGGGCAGACCTCCGACGTGGTTCGGTCCCAGTTCGGCTACCACATCATCCAGACAGAGCAGAAGCAGGCAGCTACAACCAAGACCCTGGCCGACGAGAAGGACGAGATCAGCGGCAAGCTCTCCGCGCAAAAATTTGTGGCGGCGCAGAAGGCCTTTGCCGCTCAGCTTGCCACCGAGTCCAGTAAGAACGGCATGGCTGCCACAGCCAAAGCACACAACCTGAACCTGACCATGACGGACTACGTAGGGAAGACCGGAACCATCCCGAGCCTGCCTGATTCTGCCAGCCTTCTGTCCTCAGCATTCGGCGCAGCCAAGGGCGCCGCTCCCCAGACCGCCGCAACCGGCGAGGGTAATGCCGTGTTTCAGGTCCTCGATGTGAAGCCCGCGCATGCGCCGGCCTTCGCGGACTGGAAGAGCCATGTGCTGGATGATTACCGGGATCAAAAGGCGCCGGAGCTCCTGAGTGCACAACTGCAGAAACTCGACGTCCGTGCCAAGCAGCTGGGCGACCTGCGCAAGGCTGCTGCGGAGATGAACGTTCCGGTGAAGACGAGCGATCTGGTAGGCCGCGACGGGCAGGTACAGGAGGTTGGTTCGCTGACCGGGCAGGCTGCGGTTATCTTCACCTTGCCCAAGGGAGGGATTTCGCCGCCTATCAACGAAGGCCCGAATGGCGTAGTGGCCCAGCTGCTCGAGCTGGATCAGCCGTCAGCCGCGGACATCGCGGGGAATCTCGGAGCGACGCGCGATAAATTGCTCGACCAGCAGCGAGCGGAGGCCTTCAATGTCTTCGCAGGAACCCTGATGGAGCGCTACGGAAGTGCAGGTGCGATCGTGTACGCGCGGAAGCCGGCAGCTGGGCTACCGGTCAGCTAGGCGACACCGGTTACGAAAGAGCAGCAGGGGAGCAAGCAAGGGCCACCACGCGGCATCCTGTGGTGGCCCTTGCACGTCCTAGGGACGAGGTGGCGCGGCAGGTAGCGCACGCCTTGGAGATTGGATGGACGCGCAGCGGCTTTCCGGCGTTTTGTTGCATGTAACGTCTTTGCCTTCCTACGGGGGCATCGGTGATTTCGGCCCGGCGGCCTATGGGTTTGTCGACTTCCTGGTAGCCGCAAAGCAAAGGCTTTGGCAAGTCCTGCCGCTGAATCCGACAGGGTACGGGAGTTCACCGTACTCGGCACTTTCTGCGTTCGCGGGTAATGCGACCCTGATCAGCCTGGAGGGGCTCTCGCAGCAGGGATGGATTGCTGCGGAGCGGATCCAGGGACTGCCTGGGCATGAGGGGCCGTGTGACTTCGGTGCGGCGGTCGAGCGGAAGCTGCCTCTGATCGAGGAGGCCGCCGCCAATTTTCTGGACAATGCCGGGCCTGAGGACCGCGGACGTTTTCAGCGCTTCGCGCAGGACAACATCTCGTGGCTGACCGACTGGGCGCTGTTCAGCGTGCTGCGACGACGCTTCGAGCTGAAAAGCTGGATCGACTGGCCCGAAGCGTACGCCTTCCGAGACCCTGACACCCTGACTTCGGTTCTGAATGAATCCGGCCGGGAACTGGCGATCGAGCAGGTTGTGCAGTTCTTCTTTCAGGAACAGTGGGCGGCATTACGGGCCTACTGTGGCGACCGGAAAATCCGCATTCTCGGCGATGTCGCGATCTTTGTCAGTTACGACAGCGCCGACGTTTGGACGCATCCGGACATCTTTGAACTGGATGAGAACCGGAAGCCAACGCGCGTTTCTGGCGTTCCGCCAGACTACTTCTCGGCCACGGGGCAGCGCTGGGGCAATCCACTCTATAAGTGGTCGCTGCTGCAGGATCACGGCTTCGATTGGTGGATCGCTCGTTTCCGCAGGGCACTGGCACTCTATGACAGCGTTCGCCTGGATCACTTCCGCGGCTTTGAGGACTATTGGTCCATCGCTGCCGATGAGGAAACAGCGATGAACGGGCACTGGGTCAAGGCCCCGGGCCATGCGTTGTTTAACAGATTGAAGGAGGTGCTGGGTGACCTGCCCTTCCTTGCGGAGGACCTTGGCCTCATCACCCCGGAGGTCGATGAACTCCGCGAGTTCTTCGGCATGCCCGGTATGCGCATCCTGCAGTTTGGCTTCGCAGACCGGGGCGGACACCTGTACCTGCCGCATCGGTATGTCTGCAACACGGTGGTGTACACAGGCACGCACGACAACAACACAACGCTGGGTTGGTGGCGTGAGGACACCAGTGCCGCCGAGCGCGAGCATGTGCAGATCTACATGCGGACGATCGAACACGATGCTGACATCTGCTGGACGATGATCAAGCTCGCGGCGGCGTCAGTCGCCAACGTCTGTATCTTTCCCTTGCAGGATGTGCTGCACCTGGGCAGTGAGGGTCGCATGAACAGGCCTGCCGCGGCCGAGGGCAACTGGGCGTGGCGTTATGGTTTGGGCGATCTGCATCCTGACTTCGCCACCAAACTGGCTGCCGTCACCGAGATGACGGACCGCGATGGCCGGCAGAAGAAGGTGGAAGGCGCGGGAGCCGGCGGGCCCACCGATCAGGCCCACCTTCGCATCGAGGAGGGCGCAACCCGCTGATCCAAGGCCTGAACAGGTACACTGGAGATCTAACCAAGGAGACGTGCTGTGCCCCTGTCTGGAGAAGCGATTCGCACCATGAACTACGTTGACGACATCTCGGTAACCCTGCGCCGGATTCTGGCCGTGCTGCCGATGCTGACCCCCGAGGAACGGGAGCGGCTCGCCACGCACATCAAGGAAACGGACCCGAGTTACGACTCCGTGGTCAAAGCGCTTGAAGGCAAGTAGATTGCGTTTCAAAGAACGTGTGAGCTGATGCCTGGTACCTGTCCTCCGAGAATGGTCGCAGTGATTGGCGCGGGAGCGCGGGGCCGGGCATTTGCCTTCCGGTGTGTCCGGGCGGGTTACGACGTTGTACTTGAAGACGTTCTTTCGTCCAACCTGCGCAAGGCGCAGGAGGAGTTTGCGGCCAAAGCGGGAACAACGGAAGGGAAATTTCGGCTTGCGGGCAGCGTGGAAGACGCAGTGCGCGAGGCGGATCTTGCCATCGACTTCGTTCCTGATGAGCTGGAATCGAAGCTCGAGATCTTTAGCATGATGGACCGCATGGCCCCGCCCCGCACCATCTTTTGCACGCCAACGACCTGGAGCATCGCCGATCTCGCCTCTTGCACGTACAGGCCGGAACGTTGCCTGGGCCTCGCGCCGCTTGGGCAGGAGTTGGAGACCACCGTGCATCTGGTTCGCGGGCCGTCTACAACGGACGACACGGTGACCTGCGTAGAGGGCTTTTTCGCGAGGCTTGGGGCAGCTGCTGAGGTGACGTTTGACACTTCTGAACCTTCGCTGATGCCCAGATAGCCCCTTCGTCGTACGTGGCACCCCGCGAATCCCGCAGCATGAGGGCCCTTCGACGCGTCAAATGAAGCAACACCGTCGGCACGATCCGGAGAGTCTGGGCCTTGGTCATCATTCATACGATCTTTGCGGTGATCAAGGCATGCCTGTCGGCGGCGGTAGCTGCGCTGGCAGCAGGGGTCTCGCTCGCGATCACGATTGTGGTATTGCTCGGCATTCTCGGCTTTGCGCTGGCGGGCATGTTCGGCCTGGGCGGATCGCGTTTTGCGGCTCGCAGACGCGAAAAACGAGGAGAAAACAACTCCTGACGCACTTCTACGCGAGGGAGCGCCTTTCGACACAAAAGGGACGCTTAACTGCCGCTTTGCGGCGCACTGGCCTGATACGGCTTCTGTAGCAGGGACCGGGCCTCATTGATGGCTCCCTGGGTGTTGTCGTTGGTCTGGATCGCCTGACGATATTCATTCACGGCGCGCTCGCGCTGGCCGGTGATGTCGAAGATCCTGCCAAGGTTGATGTGGCTCCAGACCTCCGTCCACTTGGGATCCCCATCGCCGCGCAGGGCATCG
>CAXTGN010000048.1:14104-16875 GCA_964243455.1 uncultured Acidobacteriaceae bacterium | reverse complement strand
CCAGCGCGGCGATCGGCTCTGGCGTCGACCTCGGTCAACGGTACGACCGGCTTCTCCAGCATCCGAGTGCAAACCTGCCCGCTCACGCAAGCCTCCGGGAGAGCACTGGACCAAGGATCGGGCTCGTAGGCCGCATCAGTCCCTGGAAGGGCCAGGACGTCTTTCTAAGGGCAGCAGCCCAGGTGCTGAAGCGCTTCCCAGACGCAAGGTTCGAGTTGATCGGATCCGCCCTTTTTGCTGAACGCGAGTTCGAAGACAGCCTTCACGAACTCTGTCGCACACTCCAAATCGAGAACTCCGTCGAGTTCGTTGGCTTTGTTGAGGACGTTCCTGCTCATCTTGAGCAGCTCGACCTGTTTGTGCACGCATCGACGACGGGTGAGCCGTTTGGTCAAGTCATTGTTGAGGCGATGGCTGCGGCGAAGCCCGTTGTAGCGACGAACGGCGGTGGTGTCCCGGAGATCGTCATCGACGGCGTCACTGGCCTGCTGGTGCCCATGGGCGATGCCGTACGCATGGCGGAGGCTGTCGAGTTCTTACTGGATCACCCTGACAAGGCCCAGGAGATGGGCGTGTTGGGCCGCCAGCGTGTCCTGGAGGGGTTCACCATCCAGAAGAGCGCGGGCATGGTCCAGGATGTCTACAAACAGCTTCTACGCAGATGACGGAGCACTGGTTCGAGGCCGCCAGGACTAGGAAGCCGCAATGGCATCAGCAGCTTCACTGAGGGTCTGCAACGACCTCCAGGGGATCGTCCGTAACGTGAAGCGTAAGTTGATGGCCTTCTGCACTGTACGGCACGCTTTTCCTGGTCATCAGATTCATGACGCCGGTCACGTGAAGACCTGCTGGGATGGCCAGGGTGACGGAGCCTGGGCTTGGTTTAGGGAGTGTGAACCAGTCCGTGTTCATCGGCTCCGGGCTAATCGAGAGCGAACCGCTACTGATGCGGTAAGTCCCTGGGCCGCCCGTTCCCGTAAGAACACCACTGATCGTCGTGCCTTCGGGAACCCCACGCCCTTCCAAGCGCTGCCCCGGCCCCAACGTGTTCCAGCCAGAGGTCAAGACCGTTACCTGGAGCGTGTTGCCAGAGATGGATCCTGTAAAGCCGGGTGCGGCACTCAGCTGCCATATCACTAGTGCCTGGGAGTCGGCCTGAGCTCTGGTGCGCGCTCCGGCCAGGCGCACAAGAGTGAGGGGATACGTGCCCGCATACCGAGCGACAGAGATACCTGGCTCACGCCCTGACCCGCGCGGTGGGTTGCTGATCGGCTGGATGTCGGAAAGGAGCCCGGCAAGGACCGTATACGAAGGCAGCGGCGACACTTTGGAGCCGTCGTAGTCCACAAAGGAGTACGTGGGGTCACGATGACCGCCATCCCACATAAGAAAGAACTCGACCGGAGAGATGCCTAGCGCCTCTAGGCCAAGAAATTGGCGAAGGTTGGAACGCGCCTGCTGCGTCTGGTATCCGGGGCCTGGCCCCACGTTGTTTGTTTCCGTCACGCTGTGACCCAGACCATAGCGGGGATCCGTGATTTTCGCGCCCCAGTCGAACTCGAGCGCCTGCATCATATTGGCCGACGCACGCTCACCCGGGAGATAGCAGTTCTGCCCGTTCTTGTAGATGTTCGCCATAGAACGAGCTGCCGCCTTCAGGCAATCCGGCCGCATCAAGACGTCCTCTGGGTTTCTGTACGGTCCGCCATAAGGGTGAAACGACTCCTTGGTGACGACCGACGCCGGCTCCCGCAGAGCCTCGCCCGAGACGTCTCGCATCAGGGGAGCGAGCAATGAATACGTGCCATTGCCGGACGTACCGTTCCACGTCGCCGCAACCCCCGGAGGGAACTGTCTGTGCTGAAGGTTGGCCGCAAAGCCGAAGTTGGCTCCCGGAATCGAGTTACCTTGAAACACGTTCGACGGACCCCTGCCGTTTGCGACCTGCCACATCTTTTTACCCTCGGGCCCATCAGAACCCTTCGTCCTGGGCTGCGCGCTGTCGTATAGCGCAGGGCGAAAGTCCCACGAATCGTTTCTCCAAGGCGGCTCATTCCATATCTCGATATCGCCACTCACACCCCGTGAGGCCATATCGTTAGCAAGAAAGGCAGCATAGTCCCCGTAAGCCACAACCGAGGGGTCATCCGGGCGATTGCTTGCCGTGCTGGGATACAAGATCTCGCCGACAGCGTACAGACGGTTTGCCGTGATCGCAACACCCGAAACGGGGCCCGTTGCGTTCCGACGAAGTGTCAGCTGGGTGGCCGACTGAACTCCGGTCACATACGTCGTAAGTGCGCCGCTCCGCGGACCGGCCCCCGGCACGCTGATCTGAATGTTGTGGTCCCACGTGCGATCAAAGATGCCGTCAGGACAGGTCAGGGTCGCAGAACCTGCCGCCATGCTGCAATTCTTGGGACTGCGTACGTTGGAGGGTTCTCCCTTCGAAACAGCCGACGCCAGATCAAGAACCGCATGTGTGGCATCCGTTTGGTGCACACCCGTAATGAGCGTGCCCGGAGGCCCACCGTGCGGAGAAAGAATGTTTAAGCACCGATATGCTTTCCCCGCAGTTCCGTCGTCAAGCAAATACACGGGACAGATGTAGTCGTAGATCGGCCGTAGCTTAGCGAGCGTGGCGCTACCGTTGTCTGAGAAGGACGCGACCTGCACCGAGGTTTGGGCCGCCGCAGCACCCGTGGGAAGCGTAACGGAAAGCAATAGGTGAAACGGTGGCCCATATGCCGCTACCTCGGTGACATGCAGCC
>CAXTGN010000048.1:1629-14094 GCA_964243455.1 uncultured Acidobacteriaceae bacterium | reverse complement strand
ATACTTGGCCGCGGAGGTCAGAGCGGACACACATCCAGGGGATTGCACATAGCGCGGGGTCGCCGGACCGTTCTCTGGGGCGCTGAGCTGTTGCTCCACGTCGTTCCAGGAGCACTGCATCCGAACCCAGGAGGCACCCATGGCTTTGGCGGCTGCGAACTGCCAATCCTGCCGGAAACCTCCTGGTCCAATCACAACACCCAGACCCTGAGATACCTGAAGGGCTGAGATGGTGCCTAGATCAACCGTCGCATTTGACGCTGGCATCTGTCCTGCAGGGTCTCGCTCGATGGCCTGACTGAACAGAGCGGCGGGTACCATGGCGAAAGACAAGGCGGAGGCCAGACTTGCCCCGCTTAACGGAAGGCAGTGCCTCCATTGCGTCACCTCACCAAGCTTCATGTAGCTCCTTTTTGCTCGACCGCTTACTAAGTCTCTGATCTTCTCCGAGATACGGTCTCAGCGCTGCTTGCCCAGACGCGAACAAGTCCGCGTTGCCAGGATTACGAGAGGGGGGTGTGCACCCGAGAGGGCGAAAGCCTTCGGCTCAGGCCCAGGACACCCATCACAAAATCTTTGGGTGCCGCCTTAGGGCCAAGCGTGGTCCTTGGCAGGTCTGGTCGGTATTCCCCGGAGAACAGCAGATGCAGAAACGTCTTGACGCGCTTCACGAAGCTGGGGTCCTCCCAAAGCAGATAGCGCATGCGATGAAGCGTACTTCTGTGCTGCAACCGCTCCACCTGGAGATCTGCCGCCCTCCCCCATCTCTGGTCAAGACGGTTCATGGAGTCCGCAAGAAAGTGAGCAACTTCGGACTCGGCTCTGGCTAGATCCAGGTACCTTGTCGATGTTTCCACCACGCGGAAGTGGCGGCTTGGGTGATCCGGACTAACGCCGAAAAGGTTTGCCTCATGTTGTCGGTAATGACACAGGACATCCGGAACCTTGACGACGGAGCCCGTGAGCGAAGCCAGAAACCAGGCCCATTGATCGTGCCCATAAAGCCTCTCCGGTCTTCCCGCTGAGGGAAGCACAGAAAGAAGATTCCGCCGGATCACCATCGAGAAACCGGGGCGATTCTCAAGCGGATCACAGGAGCCTTGCGGAAGCACAGTGAGTCTCCTGAAATCAGGAAATCGAAACGCAAGCCGACTCTCGTCATAGAGGATCTGAGCCGAATGGCAGACGAGCTGCACCTGAGGATCTTCGAAAAAGTTCGCACACGTTTCCAGCTTGCGTTCCAGCCAGACATCGTCCTGATCACAAAAGGCGACAAGGTCACCCACACACGATGAAGTGGCTCGAAGAAAGTTCTCGGCGTAACCCAACCGGGCGGGATTGCGTAACAGGCGTACCGGGAAGGGCGCTTGCTGAGCGAACTCCTGAACGATGTGTGTCGTCGCGTCCTCTGATTGGTCATCCGAGATGATGACTTCCATGGGGGGAACACTTTGAGCCTGAATGGAATCCAACTGCTCTCGAAGGTACGCCTCTCCCTGGTAGGTGGCGATAGCGACCGAGATCGATGGAACGGCAGCAGGCGATCTGTTCTGCTGGGAAATCATGCCACCTCGGACACTCGCTTAGGGGGGAAGCGACTGAATAGTATGCCGCGTACATGCGGACTCACCTTGATGGCCCAGAAGATGGACACAGCCATGACTATCAACTCTCCTACCGTACTAAGGGAAAGAATAGAGCGCGGTGCAAACATCGAGGCAATCAGCAGCAAGGCGCCACCGGGAAGGGCGCGCTGCCATCCGGGGAGGCGACCAGCGACCGCGAACAGGAGAAGCGCATCCACTGTGACTCTGAACGTCCATGCCCACGCAGCTCCAATCAGCCCGAACACATGTAAGCCCACCCAGAGAACGCCCAGAAAGGGCAACAGTTCCGCCGCATGAAACTTCGCAATCAGATCAGGCCGTTCTGTGGCCTGCAGATGGCTGTAAGGGATGAAGGCCAGGCAGTTCACCCATACGCCGATGAACAGCACGATGCCCACAGGAGCCGCGTGTTTAGCAAAGTCCGCGCCAACCCAGTGCTGCATAAAGATTGGCAGGGCTGCGATGCCGAACACACATATCGGGGTCATGACTGCAGCAAGTCCCACAACCGCGTCCGATGCGAGCCGGGCGCTGTCTTCCGGGCGCCCTCGTGAGAGCTTGGGGAAGATGCTCGTTGCGAGCGCTCCAGGGATAATGGAAGCACGGCCAACCAGATTGTATGGAACAGAGTAGTAGGCGACAGATTGTGCGTTGAAAACGCTGCCAATCACGATTCGATCGATGGTGGTCAGGATCGGGTTCAGTACGTTGGTAATGGTGATCCATCCACCGTAGGAGAAGAGTGTTTTCAATTTGGCACGATCAAAGCGGCCCCCTGCACCGAACGGAAGTGCCGTGATCATCAAGAGACACAGCGGGAACGCCCCAGCCGTGCGGGAGATCAGCGCGGCCGGGATCAGCCAGCGTAGGTCGGGTCCGTGCCAGTAAGCCACAGCAAGCGGTACGAGCTGCGCCACGATCGAACTCACCAGCGAGATCGCGTTGTACTCTGCAAATCGCTCCCTGGCCTGCAGCGCACCGCCGAGCATCCCGGTGATCAAAGAGAGCGGAATCGCTGCCGCCAGCCAGGGGAGGCTGCTCAAAACTTCGCCCCGCATCATCTCAGGCATTTTGAAATACGTCATAAAGACTGGGCGTGCGATTACAAAAGTCAGCAGCCCGCCGGCCAAACCGAAAGCGGTGTTGATCACGAGAGCTGTCTTGAATACACTCTCGCGCTCCTGGTCATGTTCCTCCCCGTGCAGGCGCGCAATGTGGTATTCCGCAGCACGCGCGACCCCAGGGTCAAACAGGCCGAAGTAGCCCAGGAAAAGCCATACAAGCGCCAATACACCATAGCGGGCAGCTCCGATCAGGTGAAGAAAGATCGGAACGGTCACGACACTCACTACCATGGGAACAAGGGAGCCGACGACATTGTAGAACGTATTTTTCTTGAGACTCATTCTGGAGTTCGGCCTTTGCCTTGTTGCGTGTATTAGCGGCTCCTGCGCGGCAAGGCAAGAGAGATCACTGGGTGCTTTCGGTTAAGCGTTTGTAGAGGCCCGAGACACCGTACGAGAGGTCCTTTACGGCGGCGCGTGGCCCGATGCGATTCTTGCTCTGTGCTGGACTGTACGCCCCCGACGACAGCATCGAGAGGAAACTTCCCGCACGATCAGCAAAGTTCGCCGTACGGCTATACACCCTCGCGCGTGAACGATGGAGCTCTGATCGATGCAGAAGCTGATCGATAAGGGTCTTCCGTTCGGGGATGTAGCCCGGTGCGGCACTGTCTGGAATGCTCCCAAGCACTTCCGCACACTTGCGCTCGAATTCAGCCAGCGTCTCGTAGTCAACGGTGTCCGTCGCAAGTTGAAGTTTCCGGCGCAGACTGCGCTTTCCTGGAGCGCCCACAGTATTCGATCCGTGCTGCCGGTATAGGGCCAGCACATCACTGAGCATTGCAACCTTGCCCGTCGTTGTGCCAAGAAGCCATATCCAGGCATCGTGCGCCATGATCGAGCCGTTGCTTAAACCAAACAGGCAACCCGGCCTGTCCTCGTTCTTCGTGAGATTCAGAAGCCCTCGTCGGAAGACCACGGAGAAACCTGGCGTCAACGCAAACGGATCTGTAGTCCCCGGCGAAGTGATCTGCGTCTCCTGGTAAGAAGGGAACAGGCGGCCCAATCGGGTGTGGCCGTCCCACGTTTCAGAGGAGTGAATGACCAGCGTGGTGTCGCTGTCGTCGAAGTACTTCGCGCAGGTAGCGAGCTTCGGTGCAAGCCAACGGTCGTCCTGATCGCAGAACGCGATCAGATCTCCACGGCACAGGCTGGCCGCTCTGAGAAAATTGCCGCCATAACCAAGACGCTCCGTGTTGGCGTGGACATGAACAGGAAAGGGAGCCGTCTTTGCGAACGCCCGGACGATGTTCAACGTGTTGTCCGTTGACCCATCATCCGTAACGACTAATTCACACGGAAGCAATGTCTGTTCCGCGAGACTTGTGAGCTGCTCGGAGAGGTGCTCTTTCCCGTTGTAGGTGGCCAACGCTATCGAGATGCGCGCGGTGGGCACTTGGTTCGGCTGCGAAGAGAGAAGCACTTTTGACCCGTCCATACGCTCCCTTTTGCCTTCATTCGCAGTGCAGGTGTAAAGGCAAACAACCTTCACGAACTCATCTTTCCCAAACGGTCGCACTCCCCATGCTCCGGGATTCAAGGCACTTCGTCAAGGCGAAAGGTTTCGTCGGGAATCTGTCTTCGTCCCTTTCGTAACAAACAGATGAGTACCAAAATATAGTGCTTTTCCTTCCCAATCCCACAAGCGGAAGGAACAACAAAGAAGGCGGGCTGGCAAGAAAAACCATGAAAATGAGGCGTCTTTGCCCCATTTGATCCACCACGTGACACAATAGTCGAAACCTCGGTGTACCCGTGGAGTTGTAACACCCCGCTACAACTCCGGTCTTCTGTCTGTACCTAGAGAAACGTAGACCTTGGTACCAACGTGCACTTGCCTGGATTACCCCTGATCTCTAATTTGAGATTCAGGAATTCCACAATCTGTCTCGGGTCGGACCGGCATCTTCTTTGGGCCTTGTAGCCCTATCGCGACTGGTCTGTTCGTTAACACACACACAACCCATACGGAGAAGAGATGCGCCGTCTCGTTCCAACGCTCTCGCACGCCCTTGCCTTTTTTGGAGTCCTCGCTGCCGCTGCTGACCTCTCAGCCCAGTCGACCTCCGTGGTGAATCTCGCGAACATCACCGCAAACCAGGTTTCGGATGGCCTTGGTTTCAACATTCATCCCGATCTTGATTGGGAGTGGGCGGCAGTCGCTGCCGCGGGCGGAACACATGCTCGTATTCAGTGCTCATGGTCTATTGTCGAACAGCAATCAGCTCCCCCAAGTAACACCTCTCTGGGGTATGTTGAGGATCCCGGTTGTGCTCAGGGCTTTCAGTCCGCCGCAAAGTATGGAATCCACCCCACAGTCATCGCCGCTTTCGGGGCTCCGTACCATCAGATCCTCACGGTATCCATTCCCGGCGGCGCCGCGCTTGGTTCCACATCCATCAATGTGCAATTCTCGTCCGGCGTTGGCGGGGACACCCTCGCGAACATCAAGTTTCCATACGACTACATCTGCCCGCTCAATGTAGCCACAGTGAATACTCCCGGACGGCCTGTGCAATGCAGTGGGCAGTTTTCCGGCAAGAACAGTTCCCAAGGAACGCTGATCACGGGTGTCAAGATCACCGACCCGGAGCACGCAACGATCAGCCTTGCATCTGCGCTCACGACGGCGCTCCCGGCAGACGCCACGCCTTATATGGTGAGTGAAATTCTTTACCCAAGCACGGCCTCGCAGGACCCGAGCGACCCATCGGTGAATGCCTACGCGAACTATGTATCGTTCCTCGCGCAGGATATGGCGCGGCACGGCGTCACTGGCGATATCGAGCTCTGGAACGAACCGCCCTGGAAGAATGATCCCTGGGATTACCGAGAAGGACTGTATGACGCCGGGACATACCCCGGTGTACAAGTCAGTGGCGCGAACTACGGTTTTGTCGCCAATCTCCAGCATCGGACCTTTCCGGCCGGCATCACGATGACCTGGAACGGTACCTCTGGTAGTGGTTTCACCTCACTCCTCTCCGGCGGAATGGTCCAGTATACCGGCGAAGCCTTGGTACAGCCGTCTCTGGCTATCACCAAGGAATCCTTCCACCCCTATGGTGGTCTGTACGGCGATCCTGAAGCCGTTCTCATGCTTCCATCGTGTTTAGAAAATGCGGCCGTTTCGCACAAGAGCATCTACTCGAATGGTTTGAACTGCTACCTTCCTGGCGAACCAACCAACGCGAACCTGATGCAGGCTGTGGAATACGACGACATAGCCAAGCTCATCAATCCCTCCTATGGGATCGGCCACAGTGTCACTGAAACTAACGTCGCACCTCCCGTGCCGGGCATGCAGATGCTGCAAGCGCGTTCCAACGTGCGCCAGTTCCTTAGCTATGAAGCTGTAGGTATCACGCCTATAGAGTTCTTTTCCATGTGGGATGGCCTCCGCGACTCAGATCCTTCCTTTTCATTCGTGAACTACGATGGAACCACCTACACTCCACGCCCCGGATACACGGCCCTCAGCGGGGTTATGTCGGACATCGGGGGTATTGCCAATGCACCGGTAGCGCCCTACTCCGCCTCCACGCTGCCCTCGGTTCTAAGCTATCGCGGTCAGTACCCCCTGACCACGATGCATATGGTCGGCGCTCGCAATAGTGCTTCAGCGAACTCCGACGCATTCGTGCTCTGGCAGCTTACCGCCTGCTCAACTGGGTATGACTGCTGGTTCTACCTAAGCGCCGGTGCGGGTGGACCGGTCACTGTCAACATCCCCGCAGGACTTCAGGTCACTGCCGTCCGCAACCTGACAACGCGAGCCAATGTCAATTACACGGTGAGAGGGCAACAAATCTCTCTCAATGTGGCAGACGACCCCATTGAGATTCTCACCGACCCCCCTTCGGCTCAGTCCACAATCGGCGATACTTTCCTGCAGCAAACGGTTCTTTCCCTCAGTGCAAACCCCAACGCCTCCAGTTACGGTTCGCAGGTCGCACTGACGGCGTCTCTCCGGCCGTACAGCTCTAAATCAGCCAGTACAAATAGTGAAACCGTCGCCATCTATGACGGCACATCGCAGATCGCCGTGCTGCCTCTTTCTTCCGGGGTGGTCAGCTTCGATACGACGTCGCTAACTGTGGGTACGCACGCACTTAGGGCGAGCTACAACGGAGACAAAAATTTCGGCGCAAGCTCAACCTCAACCTCCTTTACCGTTACCGCAGCTACTCCCAACTTGACCTTCGTTCCTGTGGCCGATCTGCCCTTCGGCACTCCGTCCGTCGGTGTCAGTGCGAGCTCGATGTCTAACGGTGTCATCAGCTACGCAGTACTTAGTGGCCCGGCGAGGGTCTCAGCCTCTACGGCGAAGGGTGCAACCCTCTCGATCAGTGGGGCTGGCCGGATTGTTGTCCAGGCAAATCAGCAGCCTTCTCCAGGCTTTGCAGCGCTTACGGCTCAGATCAGTTTCAACGTAAATCCAATCACACCAACGCTCAGCTTCCGCCAGATTGCTACACAGACCTTTGGAGGAGGAACGGTGACCGCTGCTGCGGGAAGCGCTTCTCCTGGAGCGATCACCTATACCATCGCGAGTGGGCCGGCGACCATCTCCGGAAACACCGTGAAGATCACAGGAGTAGGTACTGTCGTCATCCAGGCGAGTCAGGCAGCAACAACAAACTACAACGCAGCGACAGGAACGTCGAGCTTCCGTGTCGTCCAGCAAGCGCCGCAGATGTCGATGCGTGGGGTTGCAGGCCAGTTGCTTGGGAACGCACCCGTAACCGTATCGGCGACCTCAACGGTCGCGGAGCCAATCGTGTACAGCATCGTAAGTGGTCCCGCATCGGTCTCTGGCAACACTGTCACGCTCCTCGGAGCCGGTACGGTGGTAGTTCAGGCCAGCCAGGCCAGTACCGCCAACTACAGCGCCGCCAGTGTGCAAATCAGCTTCGCGGTGAAGCAGGGTACAGCTGGACTGTCCTTAAACACATTCCCTACGCAAACATTCGGTGCGGCTCCTCTTCAGCTGCAAAGCACCTCCCTCTCGTCAGCCCCGATAACCTACACGGTCGCTTCCGGACCAGCACGCATCTCCGGTAACACCGTCGTTCTCACGGGCATGGGTTGGGTGGTGGTGCAAGCCCATCAACCAGCTTCGACGAATTTCACAGCATCGGCCGCACAAACCAGCTTCCGCGTCAACGCTGGTTCACCCGGTCTCACCTTTACCCACGTTGCAGATCAGGTCGGTTTGACCGCACCCTTCCGGGTGTTGGCAAGGTCGGCTTCCACTGCCAACATCACTTACAAGGTGTCGAGTGGCCCCGCGACAATCTCCCAGAACATCGTCACGGTGAAAGGATTTGGAACGGTTGTCCTGCAAGCGACTCAAGGAGCGGCTGGCAGCTACCTGTCTGGTTCCACGCAAACCACCTTCCTGGTGATTCCGACTAGCGCTGACGTTCAGTAACGCTGAGCGCCAAAAACAACAGGCCGGAGTTCAGCAGGCCCCACATTGGGGTCGGTCGAACTCCGGCCTGTACCTTTTCGTGCTGACCACATCAGATGTGCCGCAATATTTCGAATAGATCGAAACTATGTCGCTGTCTGCATCGCGTGCGGTCCAGCTAACGTCTTGCGGTATTCCCGTAACATGCGTCCGGCCAGCCTGAAATGAGCGAAAGCTTCCCCAATGCCTCGCCAACCAGACCGCCGCACAGAAGCAGCGATGTGATGCGGAAGAGCAAGCGCGAGGAACAGGATCGATTTCAGCGGCTTTCGGTCAACGTAGGCGAGTCGCTTGTACGTCACATACAAACGACAAGCGTCCTTTTCCAGTCGAACAGGCTGGTCTGCATTGGGGGCCAGATGAATATGAGCCGCGTTGGAAAGACAGCGGATCTCGAAACCCGCAGCCGCCGCGCGGTAAGCAAAATCCATCTCTTCATAGCCGTAGGCCTCAATGATCTCGTCGTAAGGCATTTCCCAGGCAAGCTTGCGAGAAAGCATAAAGCATTGCTGATTGGCGGTCCTGTACGCCATCCCCGGCATATAAGGCTTTTGTGAGAAGCCAAGTAAGTTGAAGGTGTTCGGCAGGATCAGGTGCCCATTGTCGCTGGTTGCGCAAAACACGATGCCGACCTTTGGATTGTGCATCTCCTGAACGGCCATCCCTACGAAATCAGGATCCACCAACATGTCGTCGTCCGACAGCAGAATGTGTTCTGACTTCACAAAGCTCATACCGCGGTTCCGATTCGCCGAAATACCGCGTCGTGGACCTTCGATGCGACGTGCCTCTGGGAACTCGGCTGCGAGCATTTCGGCCGTCTCGCTCGTGGAGCTATCGTCGGAAACAATGATCTCTGACAGGGGATAGGAACTCTCACGAATTGACTGCAACGTCTTCCGGAGCAAACCAATGCGGTTTCGCGTAACCACGACCGCCGCAACCGTGGTCGCAGGCCTCATATACTGTTCTCCAGTGTCGCTGGAGACGAACGGCGCTGGTGTCATATCGTTCGATCCGTGGTTCATTCAGGCTCGCTTGGCAGCGGTGGTATGTAAACGTCGACGTGCTCTGCCCCAAGGCGAGTTCCCGTACAGTGCAGACCCAGAAACCGGCAAAACCATCCTAACAGGATGCAATTTCAGAGAACCGCCGTCAACTCCGGCAGATCCGGTCCACGCTTGTTCTCGTGAAGGGAGGGGTCCCAAAGGGAAGCCAACCCTAGAAGAGATGCATTGTGGTCCTTGTTCGGTGCCTCGTGCACAAGCTGAAACCCTGGAATGTCCAGTATGGGCACCTCACCACGTCGCCGGCGGCAACAGGAGCGAAGAATAGCCCAAAACCGCTAAACTCGGAAGGATGAAGCTCAGCGTAGTGATTCCTACATTCAGGAGACCTCACAGCCTTAATCTGTGCCTGGAGGGCCTTTCGAACCAGGAGCGTGCTGCCGACGAGATCATCCTTGCTACGCAAGTCGGGGATCATGACACGCACACGATGTTGACGCGTTGGCAGCATTTGCACGGCCTTCGGGTCCTTCAACTCACGACTCCGGGAGCCATCGCGCAATATAACGCTGGTTTGGCGGCCGCGCAGGGCGATGTCGTTTCGATCACTGATGACGATTCCGTTCCGCGCCATGATTGGCTCCTTCGAATCGAACGTCACTTTCAGCAGGGTTCCCCTGACCTGGGAGGTCTGGGAGGCCGCGATTTCGTACATGAAAACGGCGCACTTCTCACCGGACGGGTGCACCATGTCGGCATCGTGCAGTGGTTCGGCAGAATCGTCGGCAATCACCATCTGGGAACGAAGTTTTACCCCCACGTCGACATCCTGAAGGGCGTGAACATGGCCTTTCGTGCAGAGGCGATCAAGGATCTGTACTTCGATGTAGACCTCCGTGGAGGTGGTGCGCAGACCTGCCTTGACATGGCGTTCAGTCTCCATGTGAAAAAGCGTGGCTGGAGGCTGCTCTATGACCCGGAGGTCGCCGTGGATCACTACCCCGCAACGCGTTTCGATGCTGACCAGCGAGGAGCACCCACTCTGGTCGCCATCGAGAACACCTCGTTCAATCTGTACCTCACGCTGCTGCGTCACATGCGCCCGGGAATGAAGCGTTCCCTGGCTCTTCTCTGGGCTCGCGCCGTCGGACTCGACAGCACACCGGGTCTGCTCCGCACCTTCCTGATTCGATTGAAGGGCGACCGCGCCAAGCTGGAACTGCGCTTTGCTGCAAACCGGGCCTGGGCTGACGCACAGAAAGTCTCCGCGCGTTCCTCGGCTCTTTAGAAAAGAGCCCACGTGCTAGCCTGAGCACATAAGTCGATCCAATCCGTACACTGTCGAACCGGCGTGGACCCAAATTGTTTGCGCGAACTGCACCTGCACCTCGGGAGCTTGTGAACGTCTGATGACCAGCCCGGAGTTCAGCAACATCGCGCAGGGTACGATCCTCGGCTGTGCGTCCCAGGGTGCCGGAAGCGGCGACGAAGCAAGGTTGCGCGAAATGTTGTCTCACTTCCATGCGCACTATCTACCGTTCAATAAAGCCCGGAAGCTCGACTCCTTTCTGACCTGTCTCCGCACCTTGCGAGAGGGCAACTTCGATCTTTTCGCCCTCGAGGGTACAGGGATGGCAGCGGGCGTCGCAGCCATCCTGGGACGAATGATCTGGAAACGCCCCTACGTGGTGAGCAGCGGCGATGCCGTTGCTCCTTTCCTGAGCAGTCGTTTGCCCCTTGGCGGGCCCTTCTTCCGCCTCTACGAGCGCTTGCTCTACAGCTGGAGCGCCGGCTTTATAGGCTGGACACCCTATCTGGTCGGTCGTGCGCTCACGATGGGAGCCACGCGCGGAGTTACGATTCCAGGCTGGGCACCGTATCGGTTCAGTCAATCGGAGCTTCAGGCTATGCGCCGTTCCACACGACAGAGTTTGGGTATACCGGAGAACGCCGTCGTCTTTGGCATTGCGGGCTCGCTTGTGTGGTCCAGGCGCTATCGGTTCTGCTATGGCGCCGAGCTGGTTCGTGCGGCGAGGCTCTGTTCCGTGCCGCCCTTTGTCTTGATTGTCGGTGGTGGCTCCGGTCTAGACGAACTGAAGCGACTTGCCGGCGACCAACTAGGACGAAATATTCTGCTTCCCGGGCGCGTACCGCGAGAAGACGTCGCGCGTTACCTGGCAGCAATGGACCTGGGCTCCTTGCCGCAGAGTGTCGACGGCGTGGGTAATTTCCGGTACACGACCAAGCTGCCGGAGTACCGAAGCGCGAACCTCTTGATCGTCACAAATCAGACGCCCATGTCTTACGATCTGGACCGCGGTGATGTTCTTCGGCTGCGGGGCAGATCGCCATGGGACCAGGTATTCCTGCGCGATCTGGCAGAGCTTATGCAGTTTTTTAGCTTTGAGGACGTGCATGCAAGAAAGAACAGAGTGTCGCCAGATTCCGGCTTTGATCGGGAAGAACAGGTCAACCGCGTCTCCGCGTTCCTGTCGGATCTGGTCGCGGCCCCGCATCCCAACACAGGACGCCCCTCGTGAACGATAACAACACCCTTGCGAGGATCAGAACACTGCAGATAGGGAATGATTGGCCGACGGAGCGGGTCGGGGGCCTCAACCGCTACTTCGTTGACCTTTTGCGGCACCTTCCGGACGCCGGTGTGGACCTGCGCGGGCTGGTCGTTGGCTCACCCGAAATCAGCAGGGAGACGCAAGGTACCGTTACGGCCTTCGCCCGCAGCACGGATCCCATGTACAAACGGCTCTGGCGCGCACGGCAAGCCGCCTTGCAGCCATTGGAAGCTGGAACCGCAGATCTGATCGTCTCTCACTTCGCCTTGTACGCCGCACCTCTTGGCGTGTTTGCAAAAAAGTTCCCGATGGTGGTGCAGTTCCATGGACCGTGGGCGGCAGAGAGTCACGTGGAGGGCTCAGCTTCCCTTCAACTTCGCCTCAAGCACCTCTTGGAACGCAGTGTCTACAAACGCGCTCGATGCTTTATCGTTTTGTCGAAAGCATTTCAGCGCGAACTTGTTACTCGCTACGGCATCGACGAGGCCGCCACGCGCATTGTGCCCGGCGGAATCGACACCGTTCGCTTTCATACTCTCAATACTAGAAACGAGGCGAGGGTACGCCTGAATCTGCCATTGGACAGGCCTATTTTACTTGCGGTACGCCGCTTGGTCCGTCGCATGGGCCTGGAAAATCTGGTCGATGCCATGCGATACGTGGTAACGAGCGAGCCAGAGG
>CAXTGN010000048.1:0-1619 GCA_964243455.1 uncultured Acidobacteriaceae bacterium | reverse complement strand
CTCCTGCTTGGTGGAAAAGGACCTCTCGCCGGGGAGCTCCAGGAGCGCATCGCGCAGCACGGCTTGCAGCATAACGTCCGGCTTTTAGGCAGAATCGAGGAGGAAGACCTCCCGTCCATCTACCGGGCGGCAGACCTTACCGTCGTTCCCTCGCAGGCACTGGAGGGTTTTGGCATGATCACGCTGGAGTCGCTGGCTTCGGGAACGCCCGTTTTTGTCACACCGGTAGGCGGGCTGCCTGAAGTCGTGCAACCTTTTGCTCCCGAGTGTGTCTTTGAAGACACCCGCACCGAAACCATCGGTCGGGCTCTGGCCGAAGCGCTTAAGGGCCGCCGACCGCTGCCCAGCGAAGCCGCATGTCGCGACTACGCACTTGAGAACTTCTCTTGGCCCTTCATCGCACGTCGCGTGGCCAAGGTGTATGCGGAAGCTTTGAGATGACGAGGTAACAAGGACCGCTGTGACCCTTCGGCTCGAAGCGAAGTCTAAGGAGAGGAACCTCTGCCTAAAATGGTATAGTTGTACTGCCCAGACGAGTGCACAAATGCTACATGCACGAGTTCAAGGACCCATCAGGTACGTGCTGTGGTTACCAGAGTTATTGAGAGTCTGGCCTGATTGTGGGTATGCTGTGAGGTATCTGATCTATAGCCGATTTCACTCCGGCGTAGTGCAACGGACGACACAGGGTACGCTCCGCACCGGGCGTTCTTTCAAGCTTAGGATCGCAGTTCGGTGAGCTGGGGAAGCAGCACAAGTCATACCAAATGAACACAAGTGAAACTCGAGTGGCGGTTCCACAGCGCAGACGCACTTTAGAGCAAAATGGGCCAGAGGAAGCTTCTCAGGGTTTGTCCATCGGGCAAATCCTGCAGATGCTCTTGAAGCACAAGTGGTTCATTATCGGGTCCACTCTGGCTTGCGCTCTGATTGCTTTGATCTACGCCCGCGTGGCGACCCCCATCTATGAGGCAGAAGCCACCATTCGCATTGATCCGGGCCGCGCCAGTTCGCTCGGTTTGGGAGACCTCGGTTCCGCTGGCTTGGCTACCTCCGATCTGACCACGGAAATCCAGATCCTTGAAAGCGACAGAGTTGCAATTGGCGCCTTGAACTCTCTCCCTGACGATGTCTTCAAAGCTCTTGCTGACGCTGACAAGAAGACGATGTACATCTCTGCCAATAATGAATTGTTGACTCCGGATCAGGAAGATCTCATTGGCCGGTTCAAAGGCGGACTGACGGTTAAGCAAGTGAGCGACACCCAGCTGGTGAGCATCACCTTCCGCGACCCCTCGCCCCGACTCGCAGCCACCCTGGCCAACCATCTTGTGTCCGCATATGTTCGCGAGAACTTCGAAAGTCGGCACGGTTCTGTCACGCAGATCTCAACTTGGCTTTCGACCGAGATGCAGGATCTGCAAAACCGAGCGACCGACGCACAGGAGAAGCTTGCGCGTTTTGAAGAACAAAACGGCATTCTAGCCACGGAAGCATCTCCCACGGGGGCCGGGCCGAACACCACCACCGACCGGCTCAAGGAACTCAATGCCCGTCTGACGACCGCTGAAGCCGATCGCATCGTCAGAGAGGCGGAGTTGAGGGCAGCCAACGCAGGG
>CAXTGN010000047.1:664-16891 GCA_964243455.1 uncultured Acidobacteriaceae bacterium | reverse complement strand
GGAACGACACGCAGCCAATCTACCGTCAGCTTCGCGATCGCGTGATCGCGATGATTCTCGACGGCGTGCTCAGGGAGGGCGACCCTCTGCCCTCCGTGCGCAACGTCGCCGCCGAGTACAGGGTCAATCCCCTGACCGTCCTTAAGAGCTATCAACAGCTGGTCGATGAGCAATTAGTTGAGAAAAGACGAGGTCTCGGTATGTTCGTCAGAGTCGATGCCCACAAGTATCTGCTTCGCGCTGAACGCGAAAAGTTCCTCACTGAAGAGTGGCCACGCATTCACGCCACCATCCAGCGCCTCGGCCTTTCGTCAAAGGAGCTGCTGAACGGCGTGGTCAGCACACGTTCCACACAAGCCGCAGCGGAGGATCGCTAAGCCATGGCCTGCCTCGAAGCACACGGCCTGCACAAGGCCTTTAGCGGCAAGGTTGCTATTGATAATGTCAATTTGAGCGTCGAGGAAGGCCGCATTCTAGGCGTTATCGGCCCCAACGGTGCGGGCAAGACCACGTTGCTCAACGCTGTGCTCGGCCTCACGCCGTACGAAGGCACGCTCCGTGTTCTCGGCCGCAATCCTTGGACTCAGCGCGATCAGCTCATGCGGGATGTCTCGTTCATCGCCGACGTCGCCGTTCTTCCCCGCTGGCTTCGCGTATCCCACGCGCTTGAGTACATGGCTGGCGTGCATCCGCGCTTCGATCGCGCCAAGGCCGAAGCCTTTCTCGCCCGCACGACTATCAAGCGCACCAGCAAAGTCAGCGAGCTCTCCAAGGGCATGGTCACGCAGCTGCACCTCGCGCTCGTCATGGCCATCGACGCTCGTCTTCTTGTCCTCGACGAGCCCACCCTCGGCCTCGACATCCTGTACCGCAAGCAGTTCTACGATTCGCTGCTGAACGACTACTTCGACGGCACACGCACCATCCTCATCACAACTCGTCAGGTCGAAGAGATCCAGAACGTCCTTACCGACGTCCTGTTCATCAACAACGGCCGCATCGTCTTCACCTCCAGCATGGAAGATTTCGAGGCACGGTATCTTGAAGTAACCGTCGGCCCGGACCACCTCGCCGACGCCAGCTCCTTAAAGCCTATCTATGCGCGCCATGTCTTCGGTCGCAGCACTCTGCTCTTCGACGGGGTGGATCGTCACCGCTTACAGCAACTTGGCGATGTTCGCTCCCCCAGCCTGGCCGATCTCTTTCTCGCCATGATGAGCACGTCCGTCAACAGCAGTTTCGGCCCGGCAGAAGGCGCCCCGTACGTCGGCACCTCCGGAATGCAAGGAGCCATTCGATGAACACACGGGTCAATTCCCTTTCCGAAGCTCCCGGCTCCATCCCCGAGCCCACGCCACATCCCATCTCCGGGTTCCAGCGCCTGTACTGGTCGGTCCGCCGCGAGCTCTGGGAGAATCGCTCTATCTACATCGCCCCGCTGGCCGCAGGCGGCGTCATCTGCCTGGGCTTCCTGCTTCTGGCTCTTCGTATCGGCCACTTCACAGACCTCTCATCCGCCACAGCCGCACCAACGCCGGGAGTGATACTCCTTCCGTACCACGCGGCTGCTGGCCTCATCATGCTCGCCGCTGGCATCGTCAGCGTCTTCTACTGCCTCGACGCCCTGCACGGCGAGCGCCGCGACCGCAGTGTGCTCTTCTGGAAGTCGCTGCCCGTCTCCGACCTGATTACCGTACTTGCCAAAGCCTGTATCCCGTTGCTTGTTCTTCCATTCCTGGCCTGGGCCATAACGGTCATCACGCAACTCGTCATCCTGCTCCTCAGTAGCACCATCCCATTGGGCAGCGCAGGCAGTGCGGCTTCACTCTGGTCTCAGGCAGCCCTTGTGCCCATGTCCGGCATGCTCTTCTACCACCTCTTCGCCGTGCACTCGCTCTGGTACGCGCCCCTCTATGGTTGGCTGCTGCTGGTCTCCGCCTGGGCCCGACGCGCGACCTTTCTTTGGGCCTTTCTCCCTCCACTCGCGGTCGTGATCCTCGAAAGAATCGTCTTCAACACCTCCCACTTCGCGGATCTGCTGCATCGCCGCTTCAGCGGTGGCATGGCGACCTCAGCCGGTCTTCCCGGCAGCCTGCCTTTCGATCCCGGCATGCACATCACCCTGGGCCGCTATCTCAGCACGCCGGGCCTGTGGCTCGGACTTCTCCTCACCGCCGTCTTTATCACCGCCGCTGTGCAGCTTCGCCGCTACCGCGAAGCTCTCTAACCCTCGCCTCTGCCCTTACCGCACCACCTTCGCCCAGGAGGACGACCCCCCATGTTTGTCGGAATCATCCTGTTCGTGCACATCTGTTCCGGGTTCATCGGTCTCATGTCCGGCTTCGCAGCGATGGTCCTGCGCAAGGGCTCGCGACGGCACAGCATCACGGGCGACGTCTTCACCGTATCCATGCTCTGCCTCGCCGGGGCCGGCGCGTATCTGGGTTATGCCAAGAACGAGGTCTCCAACATCTTCGGAGGCATGTTCACCTTCTATCTCGTCGCGACAGGCTGGATGATCGGACACCGCAGCACACGCGAAACCGGTTCCTTCGACCATGCCGCCCTGCTTCTGATCTTCGTAGTAGGCGCCTCACTCGTAATCCTTGGCTTCAGAACGGTTCTGCACCTGCCGGTGCCCAGAGGAAGCGACGCGACGCTCTATTTCGTCTTCGGCACCGCCAGCCTTCTTGCGATGATGGGCGACTTGCGCATGCTTGCCCGCGGCGGCCTTACCGGACCGCCCCGGCTGCGGCGCCACATCTGGCGCATGTGCGTCGCTCTCTTCATCGCGGCGAACTCGCTTTTCATCGCCCGGGCAAACCGATTCCCCTTGTTCCTTCAACGGACGCACCTGCTCTTCGCACCCGGCCTGCTCACCCTTGCGGTGATGTTGTACTGGCTGGTCCAGGTCCGCTCTCGAAAACTCTCCCCTCGGGCGCACCGAGCGGAGAGCGCCGCGCCTCCTCCAGCAGCGCAGGGCATTCTGGCGCGACCTTGACCGTTCGGGCCATGGGCTCTCACCCGTCCAGTTTCGCTCAGCAATCATCGCTGTATCGACCACTGCTTGCAAAACGAGAGATGCTGTCTGTACACACGCGCACAACCCTCGATATAGTCGTGAGGCGCCGTGATGAAAACTTCGCGTAGAAATTTCGTGCGGATGTGCGCGGCCTTGTCCCTGAGCCCCGGCTATTCTCGCGGGTCACCTCAGGGGGTTGCTGACCGACGGGTTACAGCGGAACCACGCGGACCAAAATCAGGGCTGCCGTTTCGCTCCCGCTTAGTAGACGTCGGCCTTCAGGCAGGGCTCACCAAGCCGACAATCTACGGTCCACGGGACCACAAGGATTACATCCTCGAAGCCGTTGGTTGTGGCTGTGCCTTCATCGACTACGACAACGACGGCTGGCTCGACATCTTCTTGCTAAGCGGTTCCTTGCACGACGCCCCTAGCGCGGACGCGACCAACAGGCTGTACCACAACAATCGCGACGGAACCTTCAAAGACGTGACAATACAGGCCGGGTTGGCTTCGAGCGGCTGGGCCTCCGCCGTGTGTGTCGGCGACTACAACAACGACGGGTTTGAGGACCTATTCGTCACGTATTACGGGCAGAACCGGCTGTATCGCAACAACGGCAACGGCTCTTTCACCGATGTAACGAAGCAGGCTGGGCTGGTGAATGATCCAGGCCGATGGGGATCTGGGTGTACTTTTGTCGATCTCAATCGCAACGGGCATCTTGACCTCTTTGTTGCGAACTACACAGGCTTTGACTTCGCGCATGCGCCAAGACCTGGAAGCGCCGCCAACTGTACATGGAAGGGCGTTGCGGTAAGCTGCGGACCTCGCGGCTTACCCAAAGGGCAGCACTCACTCTACCGCAACAATGGGAATGGAACCTTTACCGAGATCAGCAAGGAATCAGGGGTAGCCGAACAAAAAGAGGGGTACGGCATGAGTGCCGTAGCAGCCCCTCTGTCGGAGTCCGGCTGGCAGGACATCTACCTTGCCTGCGATTCCACGCCGAGTCTGTTCTTCGTGAATACGGGAAAGCCGAACCTCCATGAAGAAGGCGTGGAGCGCGGCGTCGCCCTGAGTGACGACGGAGAGGAGCAAGCTGGAATGGGCATCGCCGTTGGCGACTACAACCTTGACGGGCACCTCGACCTCTTCAAAACACACTTCTCAGATGACACAAATATCCTCTACGCGAACGATGGCCATGGCAGCTTTAAGGATGAGACGTTTTCCGCAAAGATTGGTGTCGAGACGCGTTTTACGGGCTGGGGCACCGGTTTCGTCGACCTTGACAACAACGGGCTTCCAGATCTCTTCATGGTTACTGGAAGCGTGTATCCAGAGGTCGAAAAAAAGGAGCACACGTACCCCTACAAGACGTCGCGCGTGGTGTTCCGTAATCTCGGCGATGGAACCTTCGAAGAATTGATCGAGGAGGCGGGTCCAGGTGTCGCGACGCCGCACTGCAGCCGCGGCTGCGCCTTCGGAGACTTTGACAACGACGGTGATATGGACGTCCTAATCATTAACCTGAACGAGCCACCCTCGCTGCTGCGAAATGATGTGCCATCGGAGCTTAACTGGATCAAGATCAAACTGATCGGCTCCGTGTCCAATCGCAGCGCGATCGGCGCCCGTGTTGTGGTTCACTACGGAGGCAAGACGCAGGCACAAGCGGTCCTGAGTCAATCAAGCTTCTATTCCGCAAGTGACAATCGCCTGCACTTCGGTCTCGGGGCTGTCTCGGAAGTGAGCGTCCAGATCTTCTGGCCCAGTGGTGGCGAGCAGAGCCTCGAAAACGTCGCTGCAAACCAACTGGTGACGATTAAGGAAGGCATCGGAATCGTACGGGGAGCGGGTTGGTCTCGGTGACATCGAGTCCCTCCCTTACGGAGAGACCGGCGTTGCTGGCGTGTTCACAGACTGGCCGTTGCCTTCCTGAGAGCGGTGGTTGGTCCTTCGCACTGCCGCAAGACGCTGGGCCGTCTTCTCGGCGTCCTCGGTCCTTCCCTGCCGCTCATACGCCCTCGCGAGCAGATAGTACGCCTGCTCATTTGAGGCGTTTTGCTGTGTAGCTTTTGTGAGTTGTGCGACAGCTTCCGGGAGGCGATCCTGATTCAGGAGGATGCGTCCCATCTCACAGTGAGCAAGGGCATAGTTTTCGTCGATGCTGATCGCTTTGGTGAGGAAGGGCTCTTCTTCCTTCTCCTTGTGCTCGGCACGCAACGCCAAGGCCAGGTAGTAGTACGTGCGGGGTTGATTCGGAGACAACCTCACGGCCGTGTGGTACTCCGCCTCCGCAGATTCGGGGAAGCCCAGCTTCAATAAGATATTCCCTAGCAGGTAGTGCGCGGGGTACAGTGTGGGATCAATCGACGCCGCTTTCTGCACGTCGGACTGGGCGGTTTCGAACATTGAAGCGTCGTACTCGCTTTGGGCGAGCGTGACTAGAAAAGAAGCCGAGGCACCATACTGCTCCCGTTTCCCTTGCAACAAAGTGATGACGTCTTTGTAGCGGCCTTCAAGCTGGAGCGTGTTCGCGAGAAGTAGCAGAGATGGAACCGAAGGGTGCGCCTGGTAACCCACCTGGGCCGCTGCTTCTGCCTTGGACAGTTGGTGAGATCCAAGGAAGGCAATGACGGCAACACTGATTTCTTGGGGCGGTGTTTCTGGTCTTGCGTGAAAATCTGCGAGTACTTCCGCGGCTTTCTCCGGCTGCGATGTACCCAGGTACAGGCGGGCGAGCGAAGCTGAGATGTCATCGTTCTTTGCCCAGATGAGATGGGCTTGCTGCAAGGTCTCGAGAGCTCGGGGCAGGTCGCCACTCCCCTCATAAGCTCCAGCGAGCAGCAATGGAACCCGAGGTTCACAAGGGAGGTCCGCAAACGGCTGCAACGCCTGCATCGCTTCCGCTGTACGTCCGTTCGCCAACGCCTTGCTACCCGTCCGGAGGACACCCTCAATCACCTCAGCGGGCGGACAAGGGCTGGAGCCGACGGATGCTTGCGCCGGACCGAGACCCATGAGCGGAACGACCCCACTCGCCATCGAGCTGCTTATAAGACAGCTCATCGCGAGCAGGGTCGTTCTGACCATCATGTTTCTGCACCAATCGAATCTGCCCAACGACCAATTCCTAAAAGCTGAACCGAAGGCTGAGTTGAAGCTCGCGGGCTGCCGCGGCGGATGTGACGAGGCCGAAGCGCGCGTCGTTAACACCCGTATCCAAGCCGTTGAAGTTGGTTCGATTGAATGCATTGAACGCCTGTGCCTGGAATTCCAGGACATAGCGGTCAGCATACGACCACCGCTTGAAACCGGAAAGATCCCAATCAGCGGCGCCCGGGGAGCTTATCTCCTGGACGGAAGCGTTGCCCTGTTGCGCCTCTTCGGTCACAGGTACGACATTCTGTGTGTTGAAGTACGGTTGGAGCGCCAGACGCCCCTGTTTTCCGAGATTGGCATGACGGGCCGAATTGTTGACGGGCCCCGTGACGTTTGGAAGCGCGTTCACAAAAATGCCCAGGTTCTGATTGCTGCCCAGCGTGTACCAGGGGCCGGAATGGAAGCCTGCTATGGCAGCGACCTTCCAGCCACCCACCACCTGATCCAACAAGCCACCCCGGTTGAGAAAGGATTTCCCTTTGCCAAGGGGCAGTTCATAGATTGCGTTCGCAGTCAGATTCTGGTTCAGATCCAGCTGGCAATGACCACGGTCCAAACGGAGATCCAGAGGATGCCACGAGAAAACGTCCTGCCATGGATAACCAAGGCACTTCGAGAAGGTGTAATTTCCGAGAACACTGAACCCCGAGCTATACCGATGCTCCACGCGGAGGACGGCGGCGCTGTAGAAAGAACTGCCGGAATTCGTGTTCTCTTGAACGCCGTTCCAGCCAGGCAGGGATGTCGCTCCGGAGGAGTTCAGAAGGGGAGCGATGTTGGGCCGTTCCTCGTAATGATGCGCGGCACTTCCGAGATACGCGGCCTCAATCAGCCAGTTCCTCAGGGTGTGGTCGATCGTGAGATTCCACTCATAGGTGTACGGGGTCTTTCCATCCGGCTGAATGAAAGAGGCCGTGGGGCCGCCTCCCGGGACGGCCGGCCCATAAAGCTGATTGAGCGTAAAAAGCGGAGGCCCAGGGTTGGCGGGTGTCGTCACATAGCCGCTGGGAGGAGCCGAAGTCGAGTTGTTATAGCTCTGAATCAGGTAATACTTGGTGGTGTCGACCTCAACTTCGTACTGGTTGATGTTCGGCTGGATGTAGTAGATCCCAAAGCCACCCTTGATGTCCGTTGCACCATTTCCGAAAGGTGTGTAATTGAAGCCGAGCCGCGGCGCAAAATTCAGATATCTGGGTTTCACCATCGCCCGGGTAAGCCCCAAGGAATTCGTGTCGGGGTAAGAGAGATCCTGGTTGCTTGCGACATCAAAGCTGCCGACGTGGTTCGCCGTATCTACCGGTTGTTGTTGATGTTCATAGTTGAGGCCGACATTGACACTCAGCTGATTGTTTACCTTGAAGTTGTCCTGAACAAAGTACGACTGGTACCACATGCGCAGGTTCAGTTGCGGATCGCCGAGCGCCGTGAAGCTGGATGTGGGAACCCCGAGGAGAATATCGGCCACTGGATCGCCGGTGTAGTTTCCGTTGAAGCTGATGTTCGTAGCGGCCCAGTCCTCGTACATGAAGATCGGCTGGTAACGGATGTCCAGCCCGGCAGTGATCTGGTGCTTCCCTTTCTGCAACGAGATCTGTTCCGTCGCCATGTTCAGGCCTTCACGAACAATGTCGGTTCCTTCGGTCGAACCAGGGTTGGCATAGTTCGTGACACTAAATGAGGGCGGTCCGTAGGAGCCCGGCTGATCTGCTTCGTTCAACAAGCCGAGGGGGTTTGCGTTCGCAGCGTTGTATCCATCCGCCCTTTGTTCCCCCGTAGCGGTGTGGGTCCAGCCGTAGCGCACGTTGTTGACGAGGTTCGGGGAAAAGACGTGTGTCCAGCCGACTGCAACGTTCTTGGGGTTGGAGGGGTAGATGATTTCTCTGGAAGGCGTGATGTCGCTGACGCTTGTGGTCTGGGATTGATTGGTGAAGCGTCCAAACACGGTGTCTTTGCTCGAAATTTGGTAATCGAAGCGGACGCTCTCTTGATCCCATCCGTCGGTGGTGTTCGCTACGTTGAAATAGTTGGTACCGCCGGAGTAGACGCCGTTTGCCGTCGGGTAGTAAGCCAGTATCTTCTGACCGATCGCATTGAACAACGTGCTCGGAATCTGGTTGCCAGTAAAGGGCTGGCCATTGAAGGGGTTATAAAGCTGCTTCGTATCCGCACTGAAGTTGCCAGATAGCTGTTGGCTGGTTGGAACGAGGTTATACAGATCGTTCGGCTGAATCAGCCGAAATCCCTCATAGTTCAGGAAGAAGAACATCTTGTTCTTCTTTATGGGACCGCCGAGTGTGGCTCCGAACTGATTCTGATGAAAAGGAGGAGCCGCGCCCACATCGAAGTAGTTGCGAGCATCGAAATCGTTGTTCCGGATGAACTCAAAGACTGATCCATGCAGCTGATTGGTTCCGGACCGTGTGACGACATTGATGAACGCGCCTCCATCACTGAACTGAGCTGGAGCGCCAGATTGGACGACATTGAATTCCTGAATATTATCTACAGACGGAAGCAGTCCTTCCGCACCATACCAGGCGTTACGAGTCTCGATGCCGTCGTAGAGGTAGCTTGTGTCGTCCTCGCGCAGGCCCGCGATCGCCACGCTGACAGTCTGACCGGCTGTGCTCCACTGTGACGCCGGGGAACTCATGCCCGGAACAATGGGTGTTACACCGGCTGAAAGTTGCGCAAGCTGCAAGTAGTCTCTACCGTTCAACGGGAGGTTTTCGATCTGCTGCGTTCCGATCACCTGACCTTGATTGGAATTGTCCGTTTCAATCAGCAGCGAAGCCGCAGAAACCGAGACCGACTGTGTCGCCGCACCGACAGCCAGGGTGATGTTCTGTTTCGAGCGTTGATCTACAAGAAGCGTAAAGGCCTGAATGTCTTGCTTGGCGAACCCTGTGCCGACGACCTCCATTGTGTAGCTACCAGGAGGCACCTGTTCGACACGATAGGCACCCTGGTTATCTGACTTTGCGTTGAATCGTTCTCCCGTCGCGGTGTTCGTAAGGGTGATGGCCACCCCGGGAATTACAGCGCCCGAATTATCGGTGACTACGCCAAACACTCCGCTTGTGGTCTGAGCGACGGCCGTAAGGCTTCCGGTGCCTACTATGAATGCCAGTATTCCGTTGAGAACAGCACGGCTGGCGACTCTCCTGATGTGGGTCAACTTTACGAACCGCTTATAGAAAGCCAACGAACTACCTCCGCGCGACGCTGTTGATCCGATAGCTGGTTCACTCCCAAAACCCTGGAGTTTTCACAAAGCGATCGAAGTGATAGAAGGATCCGCAGCGGAATTTACGCTCGGGGGTGAGCGGCTGTCAACCAGAATGATGTGCTTGTTGGAAACGTAGCCATATTGCTTATATGCATCACCTTCACCGGTTTGGCGGTCCATCTCGGCCGCAGTAGCGAGCGACCTGATTGTCCCTCCCCGCCGCCCCGCCCCTCGCGACTACACGGTCGCGACCTACAGCTGTAAGCAAGGGCAATGTGCCAGTCGAACCGGACGCAAGCTCGCTGACACCGACCGCTCTGAAGCGAGGACCCCATTCATATTGGCTGCGGCGTGGTCCTCCGGCACTAGACCGCCCTAATGAGCGATCTCTGGTCAGAGTTACAGATGGGCCTCATACAACCCTTGCTGTAAGTGACTGGCTGAGAGCCCTGCCCCCGCACTGAGCAGATCTTTACTTGCCATCGCAGTCGGGTCATACGCGACCGCATCCGGCTCGACGCAGATCGTGATGCTCTGACATGATCTAACCTGCCCAGAATGGTACATTTGAGCCTGAGTGTTTGGCGCTTTTGGTGAAGCGGTTTGAGGGAAGTGGTCCGCCCGTCTTTACGATCAGTACAGGTCCGCGACCTGCCCGCCAGGTACCGACTCGTCCTTCAATTGCCCCGGCCGGATCGATTAGCCAGGAAGACGAGGGCCAGCCAAGCCGCTTGCCGCATCCATTCATAAGGCAGCAGCAAATTGGATTAGGAGAACAATATGCAACTTGCAATGGTAGGTCTTGGGCGCATGGGCGCGAATATGGTGCGACGCCTCATCAAGGGTGGCCACGAGTGCGTGGTGTATGACCGTAGCCAGAACGCCGTTGCGGCTTTGGCGAAAGAGGGCGCGATCCCGAGCACTTCACTGGAGGACATGACCTCGAAGCTGAAGGCGCCGCGTGCGGTATGGCTGATGGTCCCTGCCGGGGTTGTGGATGCCACGGTGCAGGAGTTGAAGCCGCACTTGCAAAAGGACGACATCATCATCGATGGCGGTAACTCGTATTACATCGATGATCTGCGGCATTCCAAGGCTGTCGCCGAGCAGGGTTTGAAGTGGGTCGATGTCGGGACGAGTGGCGGCGTCTTTGGCCTTGATCGCGGATACTGCCTCATGATCGGCGGCGATGACGCATCCGTCGAGTATCTGGATCCGATCTTCAAAACGCTCGCCCCCGGTCGTGGTTCCATCGATCGCACCCCCGGTCGCGACAAGGCAGAGGCGACTACGGCCGAAGAGGGCTACCTGCACTGTGGTCCCCCGGGTGCGGGTCACTTCGTCAAGATGGTCCACAACGGGATCGAGTACGGCATGATGGCTGCCTATGCCGAAGGGCTCAACATCCTGAAGCATGCCAACGTGGGCAAGACCCAGGAGACCTTTGACGCCGAGACCGCACCCCTGCGTGAGCCGGATCACTACAAGTACGATCTGCCCATCCCTGAAGTGGCCGAGGTTTGGCGGCGTGGCAGTGTGGTGTCGTCGTGGCTGCTTGATCTGACAGCGGCAGCACTGGTCGAGTCGCCGGACCTGAGTGACTACGGTGGTCGCGTTTCGGATTCCGGCGAAGGCCGCTGGACGACGATCGCGGCGATCGATGAGGGCGTGCCGGCGGATGTGTTGAGCGCAGCTCTGTTCTCCCGCTTCAGCTCACAGGGCAATGCTGTTTACGCGAATAAGCTCCTGTCGGCGATGCGCTTCCAGTTCGGTGGGCACAAGGAGAAGAAAGAGAGCTAGCACGTGGACCAAGGGGCCAAAACGCAGGAGCCGGCTGTACCGGGATGCCTGATGACAATTTTTGGGGCAAGCGGCGACCTTACCAAACGGTTGCTGCTTCCTTCCATTTACAACCTGATTGCGGCTAAGGTACTGCCGGACACCTTTCGTCTGCTTGGCGTCGCTGTCGAAGACTGGAACGACGACATCTTTCGCGACCACATTGCAACGACGCTCAAGCAGTTTTGGGGCAGCGATGCTGATGATGCCGTCGTTAATTGGCTCACCAATCGTGCGAAGTATCAGCAGGGCAACTTCGACGATCCGAAGTGCTTCGACGCGCTGAAGATCCATATCGACGGATTGCAGAACGATGACAAGGCTGAAGGCAATTGCCTGTTCTACCTCGCCATCGCTCCAAGCTTCATTGCCTCGGTAGCTGCTCAGCTCTCTCGCGTGGGCCTACTCACGGAGAGCAACGGTTGCTGGCGTCGCCTGATTATCGAGAAGCCGTTCGGGCACGATCTCGCGTCCGCTCAGGCACTCAATGCCGACCTGCAGAAGAATATGCAGGAAAGCCAGATCTATCGTATTGATCACTTCGCCGGCAAAGATGCGGTGCAGGACCTAGTTGTCTTCCGCTTTTCGAATACCATCATCGAGCCGCTCTGGAACCGCTCCCTCATCGATAACGTTCAGATCACGGCGGCGGAAACCGTGGGCGTTGAAAAGCGAGCCGCTTATTACGAAGCGTCGGGAGCGGTCCGCGACATGGTCCCCAATCACCTGGCGGAACTGCTGTCCCTGGTTGCCATGGAACCTCCCGTGTCGCTTGCCGCAGAGCACATGCGCGACAAGCAGGTCGAGTTGCTCGCTTCTACGCGCAAGATCAGGGTAGAAGACGTGCCGAAGTACGCCGTGCGGGGCCAGTATGGTGCCGGTCAGATCGACGGGGTCGATGTTTCGGCATATCGCACCGAGCCGGGTGTCAAGTCCGACTCCAACACGGAAACCTACATGGCCATGCGCGTGGACATCGACAACTGGCGTTGGTCCGGCGTCCCGTTCTACCTGCGCACCGGAAAGCGTCTGGCGGAGGCACTCACGGAAGTGGTCGTGACGTTCCGGCAGCCGCCGGCCGGTTTGTTTCCTATCGATACGCAGGTGGGACAAGCGCCCAACCGTCTCATCTTCAACCTGCAATCCGCACCAGGTATCCGGCTTACGTTCCGGGCGAAGACACCCGGGTTGGAAACCGTTGCCGCCGGCGAGAGCATGGAGTACCGGTTCCCCGCTGGTCCACTCGGAAGCCACACGAAAGGGTATGAACGGCTCCTTCACGACGTGATGGTGGGGAACTCTCTCCTGTTTCAGCGCGCGGAGTTCGTAGATGGCGGTTGGCAGCTGGTTCAGCCACTTCTGGAAGCATGGAAGGAAGCGCCCACAGAGCCGTTCCCCAATTACGCCGCAGGTTCGTCCGGGCCCGACGCTGCGGATGCGTTGCTCGCAAGCTCTGGGCACACATGGGCCCCTTTAGATGGTGCGTAACGGGCTTAACTGCTGCCGTCACGCATTGACCAGAGTCTCGACACGGACCGCCCTGCGCCGTCACGGTTCAGCACAGTACATGAGGGCGACTCCGCGGCTCCTTTTCACCTCGACGTGCGGAGACATCCGCATGCTCGACCCGTCCCTACCGATCTCACCGGGAGACGATGTCGGGCATCCACCACTACGAGACCACGAGGCCCTCGGCGGTCACATCCGGCGTTCCTAGACTGACTGGCTTGCTGCCCGCCAGCGCACGTCCGCCCGGCCCGATCCAGGTTCGTGTCCAGCGCCGCGAGACAAAGCGCAGCACCAGCAGCACCAGCACCGCAAACGCGGCATAAGCGGCAAATCCCGTAGCGAACGATCCGGTGCGCTGTTTGGATTGCGCAAGGACGTTGGGCAGAATGGAACCTCCCAGGGCGCCAATCTCACCGATCATGCCGCCGGCAACCGCCGTGGTGAGTGGCCAGCGCAGCGGCACAAGCTGGAAGGTAGCGCCGTTCCCTGCCCCCAACGCGGCGAAGCACAGCATAAGAAGGGCCGTGGTGACGCCCAGCGTCGGCGTGCCCATCAGCCCGAAGAGGCCGGCAATCGCGATCAGAAACACAACGCTCAGCGTGGTGATGCCGCCAATTCGGTCAGCAAACCAGCCGCCCACGATGCGTGTTGCCGAGCCCGTAAGCGTGGCCAGCATGGTGTACGTGCCGGCCTGCACCTTGGTCATATGGAACTGCGCATAGTAAAACGACGGCAGAAACGTGGCCAACCCTAGAAAGCCGCCGAAGGTGATGATGTACACCAGATTGAAGTACCAGCCGTCGGCTTCGACCAGGCACTTCAGGTGACCTCCGAGGCTCTGGTGCTCGACGTCCGGTGGCTCCTTCGCGAAAAAGATCATCACGCACAGCGGAAGCAGCATCGTCAGCGCGGCAATGCCGTATACGCTGTGCCAGCCATAAACTTTCGCCAGGCGCGGCGCAAAGAACGCTGCCATCGCCGTACCGCTGTTGCCCGCGCCGGCGATCCCCATCGCAAGACCTTTGTACTCGGTGGGAAACCAGCCCGAGCCCAGCGACAAGGCCACGCCAAAGCTCGCGCCGGCGATGCCCAGCAAAACACCCATCGCCAGCACGGAGTTGAAGCTATCCACAAGGAAGTAGCCATAGAGCAAAGCAATCACAATGCAGCTCATCTCAACAATCGCCGCGTTCTTCCGGCCGATGTACTGGCTAAGCACGCCCAGGGGAAAGCGCATCAGCGCGCCGGCCAATGTCGGGATCGAGACCATCAGGCCTACCTGCGCCAGGGACAGGTGAAACTGCTCTGTGATGAAGGGTCCCATTGCGCCGTTCAACACCCAGACGGCAAAGCTGAAGTCGAAATACAGAAAGGCCGCCAGCAACGTCATCGGATGGCCGGACTTGAGAAACATCTTGGCATTCGCCACGGGTGAACTCTCCTGGGTCTTGGGATCGGATCAATACTGCGGGTACCTGCAGGCGGTGAGCGAACATCGTGGTGCGCTCAGGTGTTCTCTGCTGCAGCTGCGGCGTCGCGGACGCAGCTAAGGACGTCTTTACACTCCGCCCGAGCGCTCCACACGCACGGCGCATTGCTTGAAGTTGGGCTCGCGACTGATGGGATCGAACGCCCCCAGCGTCACAAGGTTGGAGTTCTGCTCCGCAAAGTGAAACGGCATAAACACCTGGCCCGGAGCCACGATGCCCGTCACGCGCAACTCCACACCGGACACTGCATTGCGGCGTGACACTACGGTCACGCGATCGTGAGGTCGCAGCGAAAGACGTTCCGCGTCGATCGGGTTCATTTCCAGCCAGGCGTTGGGCACCATGCCATGCAGCATCTCAACCGCGCCCGTCTTGGTGCGCGTATGCCAATGCTCGACGGTTCGCCCGGTATTCAGAATGAGGTCGTATTCACGGTCGGGTTGTTCCACGAAGGGCAGACACGGAACACAGTGGAACAGCGCACGACCGTTAGCGCGCGGGAACACGCCATCGGCGTACAGACGTTCCCCGCCCCACTGCACGCCGCCCTTGTCCTCGATCTCCTGCCAGGTAAAGCCGCTATAATCGCACATCCGCCCAGCCGAGACACGCTGCCACTCCAGCCACGCGTCATGAGTGGTGGTCCATCCGGGATAAATCTCCTCTTTCACATTCAGGCGCTCGGCCAGAGCGAGGCAAATGTCGAAGTCGGATCGAGCTTCGCCCGGCGGCTCACTAAACGCGTTCACCTTGCTGATGCGTCGCTCCGAGTTGGTATACGTGCCTTCCTTTTCACCCCATATGGCCGCAGGAAGAACAAGGTCCGCAAAGTCTGCGGTTGGCGTGGGATGAAAGCCGTCCTGCACCACGACAAACTCGGCCGTCTTGAGCGCCGTCGTGAGGAGGTCGAAGTTAGGAAACGAAACAACCGGGTTTGTCGCAACAAACCACAGCGCCTTCACACGCCCCGCCACAGCCGCTTCGATGATGTCCGGGTAGGCAAGGCCGCGCTCTTTCGGCAGTCGATCCGCCCCCATCCCCCACAACGCCGCCAACTCCTGGCGAGCTGACTCATCTTCATATTTGCGATATCCGGGCATCGACGACGTAAACCCGCTCTCTCGCGTGCCCATGGCATTACATTGGCCCGTGATGGAGAAGGGCGAAGCACCAGATCGGCCGATGTTGCCAGTGAGGATAGAAAGGTTATTGATGGCCGCTACCGTCACGGCGCCCTGGGTCGAGTGGTTCACTCCCATGGTCCACCCAATGAAAGCAGCCTTCGCCTGGCCATACAGGCGGGCCACGCGTTCGATCCTCTCCACACTGAGCCCCGTCGTCTCCGCCACACGCTCCGGGGTGTAATCCGCCACGAAGCTGACGAACTCCTCGAAATCCTCGGTGTGGGCGTCCACGTACTCCTTACTGAAGAGCCCATCACGCAGCAGGATGTGCGCCATACCGTTCAGCAGAGCAATATCGGATCGTGGCTTCACCGGCAAATGGATGTCAGCCATCATCGCGGTCTTGGTGACGCGCGGGTCGGCAACGATCAGCACCTGCCCCGGCTTGTGGCGCAGACGGTTGCAGAGAATCGGGTGATTATCCGCAATGTTGGACCCGACGAGCAGGACAACATCGGCCGTCTCCATGTCGGCATACGCACCCGGTGGACCATCACTCCCAAAGCTGAGCTTGTAGCCCGAGACAGCCGACGCCATGCACAGCGTCGTGTTGCCGTCATAGTTGTTGCTTCGGAAGCCGAGTTGCACGAGCTTGCCCAGCGTATAGAACTCTTCGGTAAGCAGCTGCCCCGTACCGATCACGCCCAGCGTTTCCAGGCCGTGATCCGCCTGCAATGCGCTGATCCTCTCAACCATTACGCTGATTGCTGTCTCCCAGCTCACTGGCACCAGCGGTGTGCCTCGTCCTCCCACACGTAGCAGCGGCGCTGTCGCCCGACCGGGAGC
>CAXTGN010000047.1:0-654 GCA_964243455.1 uncultured Acidobacteriaceae bacterium | reverse complement strand
AGTGACCACGTGATGCTCCGACAGACCCTTGGGACAAAGCTTGCCGCAATTTACTGGGTGATCCGGTTTGCCACGGGCCGCAACAGGCTTGCCGTCCCTTGTGCCAATGAGCATGCCGCAGCCCACGGAGCAGTAGCCGCACGTGGTCTTCGTCCACGTATCCGCAACCCGCGATTCTGAGATATAGCCGAAGCGCGGATCCTTGCTGTACGCGTATTTGCGCCGGGCAATATCGATCCCGAGCATGCGCAGAATGCGGGTGATGAACGAAGGTGCGCTGTTCTCATTTTGCGGACTGTCAGCTATGCCCGCGTCGGGCACGCTGTCCACGGTGCTGGCATGGAAGAACGGCCTCATGCGTGGGCTCCGTGTATGGGCCGGTGCCTCAGGAACGTGAGTCCCATCGACAACGGAACAACCGATACGAAGAAGAGATACCGGCTAAGCATCACGGCGCTGATCGACGTTGCCAGCGCAAGCAGCGGCAAAGGCGCCGCCAGAAAGAGCGGTGTAGCAAGCGCGGCAAGCCACGAAAGTGCAACGACCCACCAGAGTGTTTCGCCGCGAAGGTGGTTGTACGAAGCGCGGGTTTCGAAGTTCACCGAGGCTCGCAGGCGAGCCAGGCGCACGGCCTGGTTCACAGTCTAGCAAAGG
>CAXTGN010000046.1:0-17113 GCA_964243455.1 uncultured Acidobacteriaceae bacterium | reverse complement strand
GTCATCGTAAAAAGGAGGGGCATCGCTATGCATGATCGAGCAAGGGATCGACTTGGGATGCGTCGTCCACGTCCTTGGAGGTCAGCGTGGAGGCCACGATCCCGCCAGTGCCGGCGTCCACGCCCAGGTGCAGCATGCGCCACAACCGGCGTGTTGCCATCCTGTGCTTCTCCAGCAGCCACCTGCCCTTGCCGCACAGCTTCAGGCCCGTGCTGTCCACCAGCAGGTGCTGAGGCTCGCCGCCAGCCCCAGCGCCGGCGCTCCCCGGCCGCGGCCGCGGCACATCCAGCGTCGCCGCACGCCGGCTCAAGGTGGTGTGGTCCGGCACGCGCAAGCTGAGGCCGAGCAGGTCGACGATGGAGCCGATCAGTCCCTCGGCTTGCCGGTAGGCGAGGCGGAATACCGCGCGCAGCGTGAGTGCCGTCAGGATGGCGAGCGGCGAATGCCGGGGCTGCCCGCCGCGGGTCGTGCGCGGCTTGGCCGCCCACGCCGCGATCGCCTCGTCCGTGAACCACACCGTCAAGCTGCCGCGCTGGCGCAGGCTGACGTCGTAGGCTGGCCAGTTTGTCACCCGGCGCCGCTGCCGTGGGATGTGGTGACGCCGGTCCTGGTTCAGCTTGAGGTGCAAGATGGGCATCCAAGATTTGGAAGAACAATCCTCTACGTCCCCCTGTGCCGCAACACCGCCGCCCGATCCATGCCCCGCGCTTGCAGCAGGGCGGAAATTGAGCCTGGTCGCGTTTAGTTGTTGACAAGGACATCAAGAGGACGTTACCGTACATCACTGTTTCGAGAGCAATACTTTAGAGGAGGGCTAATTTAACATACAGAGGGGTCCGTGCTTCCGGTTTCAGTTGCAAGTCTATATCCAGCAAACCATCGGCCGCTCAGCGCGGGGTTCCAAAATGTGTCCGGATTAAGCCTGAAAAGGACTTGCTTATGCTTTTCAAAGCGGATCATAGATCTGAATTTCGCCTTTGTGGCACTTGTCTCTTATATTTTCCTTTCTATAGTTTTTACAATTGCGATCAGGCTGGAGAGCCGTAGCCCAGTCCCCATCCGGGAATGCTGGTTTGAGCTTGATAATAGAGGCTTCGAAATTCTGAAGTTTAGGACTGCGCACGTCGACGTCTCTGACCCGGACGCGCGCTCGCAAACTTGGCATAATGACCCGCGTCTTACTCGCATAGGGGCCCTGGTCATAAAACGCCAACACAACGCGCCGCCTGATCACGGCGTCACCCAGTTTCCAGCATAGCTCCTTGGGATCGGACTACGGATTGTTCGAGGGACAGGCGATGACAGTTCTATGTTCACGTGCGAATGCGGTTGGGCTACCACGGTCTATGAGGCCTACAACGGTTGCCTTGATCTGTCGCTTGGGGACAACTGAAACTCGGGCACGCGCGCTATGACCGTTAATTACCTCAGCGGGGACAGCGCGGGCAACCGCAACCTGTATGTCGACGAGATTGCCTACAGCGGCAAGTCGCTGACGTCGGGCTTCGTAGCGCTTGATATCTCGGAGGCTGCTGCCTCGGTCAAGAACACGTAGTCATGGACATGACGACTCTCGACAGATCAATCGAGAATGCGGTCGGCGCTTCCGTCGGCGCGATCTGGAAGCAGCGGCTCACCTTCATCCTAGTCACCTTCCTCGCTCTTACCACGAGCACCGTCGGGATTCTCGCGCTGAAGCCCGTTTACGAGGGGACGACTCTTCTGCTGGCCGGGCAGACCGGCCTGGAATCGGCTCGCGATGCCATCCGCCCGCAGGGCGACAGCGCGGCCGCGCTGACGCAGATCGCACAGAGCAACGAAGTCATTCGGGCTGCGATCACCGCGGTCGGCCCTGACTACGCCCCCCCGCGCGCCTCCGAGAAGCTGTCCCTCATCAATGAGGCGCGCGCGCGCCTCTTCGGGCCGCTCTCAATCGTCGAGCGTCCCTCCCCGATGACGGAAGCCATCACGAATGTGAGGGAGAGACTGCGCGTCCGTAGCGAGGTTAACTCGAACGTTCTGCAGATTTCCTTCCGGGACCCGGACCCCGTGCTCGCGGCGCGCTTCGCCAACGCCATCGGCCAGGCTTTCGCGGACCGCCAACTCGCCCTCTCGTCCCGCCCAGGCGCCGCAGAGTTCTTCCGGCAGCAAAAGGAGCGCTTCGAGGAGGAGCATCGCCGAGCGGCAGCGGCCCTGGAGCGGTTCGCGGCCGAGAACAGAATCTACTCCATTGACCAGCAGCGTGACCTCCTGCTTCGCCGGTCGAGCGATCTCGATGCTAAGATGGCGGCGAGCCGCAGCGAACTCTCCGAGAGAGAGGGACAGCGCCAAATGCTCGCGGAGACTCTGCGGAAGCTCGCGCCCGTCGCCCGCTCGCCGTATGTATCATCGCTCGTCGATGCGTTCGGCGGCGAGCGCCTAAGCGCTTCGGGCCACATGAGAGACGTGCGAGACGACCGGACATCCGATCCCCCGCTGCTGCTGATCCAGGTCTATCAGAGCTCTATGACGAGCCTGTTCAGGCTTGGCGCGGAGATCCAGGGAACCCAGAATTCCCTGAACCAACTCGAGCAGGAGCACGACAGGGTCACCGCCGATGTGGAGAGCCTCTCGCGCAAGGCCGACGAGGTTGAGAGGCTGAAGCAAGCCGTTAGCCAGGCGGCATATAACTCGGATTTATACGCCAAGCGATCCGTCGAGGAGCAGATCACGGCGGAGCTCCAGGCTTCTCGCCTCGCCTCTGTGAAAGTCATTCAGGAGGCGACCGAGGAAACCCGTCCAGCCTTCCCAAGCTACCGCCTGTTCCTTCCTGCTGCTGCCGTGTTCAGCCTCGTCCTGGGCATCGGCTGCGCACTGCTTGTCAACCGGCGCCAATGATAAGTCAGGACACTTGCCACTCGGAAGCGGCACCCTCGCACGTAGAGCCAGGCGCGAACGCCACTCCGCGCCGACTCCGATTCTCTCCCGAGATCCTCCAGAGCACCGTCTTCTTCGCCGCGGCGGTCCTTTGCTTCACGACGAACGCCCCAAAAATCATTTTCGGCACGGTTGGGGACAGCGCGTCCGCCGATCCGACCGGCGGAGACGCCTTCAAGCAGATCCTCTTCCTAGGCGTCTTCGCGCTTGCGGGCATCCTCCGTTTTAACCAGGGCCGCTGGCGCTCGCTTCTTTCGCTCCCGTTCCTGTTTGTGCCGGTCCTCGCCTGGTTCTGGCTGAGCGTTCTTTGGGCGATTGATGCCAATGCTGCCGTCAGGCGGATTTCCTTCACGACCATCGTCATTCTAACAATGGCCTACTGCCTCGATGGGCTGTCATATAGGCGCGCGATTGGCGTTCTTGTCGCGGCTTTCACAGTAGTCCTTCTAAGCGACTGGCTCGCGATCGGCCTGCTTCCATATTCTACCCATCTGTCCGGAGAGCTCGACCAGTCGATAGTCGGCAGTTGGCGCGGGATTCATGAAGATAAGAATGAGGCAGGCGGCTTCCTCGCCGTGGCCCTCATCCTATTCCTGCATGAGGCAGTGCGGCTGCGCTCGTGGATTTCCGGCGGCGCACTCGTGCTCTCCGCCGCCGTTTTCCTTGTCCAGACCCACTCAAAGACATCGCTCGCCTTCGTCGCAATCGCCTTGCTAGCGGGCGTCCTGATCGATGCGGGGTTCCGCCACGCCACGTTCCGCCGCCTCGGATTGCTCGTCCTCGCCGGAACGGTCGTGCCGGCCATTCTCGTCGGATGGGAAGCTCTGTCCTCGGAACTTGCATACTTTCTGGCAGCACCGGACTCCCTGACAGGCCGAGTGCAGATCTGGCTGATTCTCATTGCTTATGCTGCCGACAACCTGCTGCTCGGCTCGGGCTATGGCTCCTTCTGGGGGACTGGCGACGCGAGTCCCGTGTTGGACTACACGTCCGGATGGCTCACCACTATCTACCAGGCCCATAATGGCTACCTCGACCTGCTGGTCCAGACGGGAGCCATCGGATTCGTGCTGGTGATCGGCTCGCTGATCTTTGCGCCGCTTCACTTGTTGCTCTTCGCGCGTTTCGCGCCCGGAGTTTCCCGGTCGCTGCTCGCCTCTATCCTGGTCTTCGGCTGGCTCCGTGACCTGCTGGAGAGTTCCCTCATGGATCGGGCCATGTCGGTCTGGCCGATCATGGTCATCGTCTACTGCCTCCTAACACGGAATAGCTCGCTCGCATACCGCGGCAGGATCGCGGCGGACGATGAGTTCGGCAATCGGCCCCCTCCACAGAAAAGTGTTGCTCGATGATGTTTACCTCGAACGAGTCTGAGGCGGTCTCACAGTTCATTCCTCTCGCGCCAGTCGAGACAGTTCTCATCGGCGGCATCAAGACGGTGCGTGCGACGCGCTCCGAGATGGCCGAGCGCATGGCAGCGCAGACAGTGCTGGCCCGCAGAGGGAGAGTGGCTTTTCCCCATCTCGTCTTCTCCTCTAACGGCTCGGTGATCGCGACCTATCACAGCGACCCGCGCTTCCGGGAGCTGATCGATCAGGCGGACCTAATCGACGCTGATGGCATGCCCCTGGTGATGGCGTCACGCCTACTCTGCCACAAGCCCCTTCGCGAGCGCGTCGCTACGACCGATTTTATCGAGGACGCATGCGAGATGGCCGAGCGGAAGGGGGTCCGGTTCTACTTCCTCGGGGCAGCTCCCGGTGTCGCAGCCAGGGCGGCCGAGAAGCTTCGCCTGCGCTACCCGAGGCTCCAAGTGGTCGGAACCCATCACGGCTACTTCGACGACTGGGATGTGGCCGGCATCTGCAAAGAGGTTGTCCGCCTTAAGACCGACGTCCTTTGGGTGGGAATCGGTAGCCCGCAGCAGGAGTGCTTCGCTGTCGCCAACAGGTCGCGGCTCGCTGGCCTCGCGTGGATCCGTACCTGTGGCGGTCTGTTCGACCACATGGCTAGCATGGTGCCCAGAGCTCCTCACTGGATGCAGGAGTCGGGTCTCGAGTGGCTTTACCGTGCGACGAAGGAGCCACGGCGCCTCGGGCTGCGCTATGTCGCGACCAACCCGCTCGCAGCCTATCACCTAATGACCAAGACGCGCGACCTACCCGTACCCTGCCCCGGCACCCCAGGGCTGGACCAGTCGCATGTGGCTTCGCCTGAACATGCGGCTGATCGCCTCCCTGACGCCGTTGTGTCCTCGCGCCATGAATTGGCGCGGCACAATAGATTTACGGCGACTGATACTACATCGGCGCAAAGGGAGGACCTGTCGTTGAAGCTCCCGCCAGAGACAGCCTCGGGGATCGCGCTCACCGAACCGGCAGCGACGCACAGCGTTGCGCAGACGGGCTGGAGATCGGACATCGACGGCCTCCGAGCGCTCGCCGTTCTACCGGTCGTTATCTTCCACGTCGCTCAGTCTTTGCTGCGGGGAGGCTATGTCGGGGTCGACATATTCTTCGTGATCTCGGGCTACCTGATCAGCCGGAACGTGTTTCAGACCCTCGCCCGGGGCACCTTCAGCCTCGGCAGCTTCTACGAGCACCGCCTGCGGCGGATATTCCCCGCCTACTCCATCGTCCTCCTCGCCAGTTTGGGGCTGAGCATCGCGTATGATCTCCCGACCGAGAGCCGCGGCTTCGGCGTGGCTCTCCTGTCGTCCCTCGGCTCGTTGTCCAACATCTATTTCTGGGCGACCACCGACTACTTCTTGACCCTGACCGAGAGCCAGCCGCTGCTTCATACTTGGTCACTCTCAGTCGAGGAGCAATTCTACCTCTTGTTCCCGGTGCTCGCCTTGTGCCTCTACCGTCGCGAGAGCCTCGGGTTTCGCCGGGTCTTTATCGGCATTTTCCTCATGTCGTTTGCAGTCAGCATCCCGGCCGCCTACCTCCTCCCTCTGTCGGCCTTCTACAGCCTCGTCACGAGGGCCTGGGAGTTCCTGATCGGCGGCTTTCTGGCGCTTGGCATGGTGCCTCCCCCGCGTTGCCCGCTCACTCGTAACCTGACAACGGGAACAGGACTGGTCCTGATCCTCGCCTCTATGGCTTTGCTCACGCCCTTGTCGCCTTTCCCTGGCCTTGCCGCGCTCCCTCCCTGCCTCGGGGCCGCGCTGATCATTCTCGGAGGCGAGAAGGGTGGCAGCATTGTGTCACAAATTCTTTCCTGGCGCCCGGTCGCCTTCATCGGCTTTATCTCGTATTCCCTCTATCTCTGGCATTGGCCGGTTATAGTCGCGCACAGGGCCGGCTTGATCTTCGCGGACACGAATTCGAAGCTCGTCGCCCGCGGAGGCGTGTTCGCCCTCTCCCTGGCTCTTGCCGCGCTGTCCTGGTGGGCCGTCGAGAGGACCACGCGTGATCGCAGACGTGTTCCGACGAAACTCCTTCTCACCGGATCGGCCGTGATGGCGCTCGTGCTCGCCATAATGGGAGTTATCCTCGTCGGCACAGAGGGTTTGCCAGGCCGGTTCTCGCCCCAGTCGGTCAGGGTGGCAGCGTATCTCGCCTATAATCCGGCCACGGCCTATCGGCAGGGCCGGTGCTTTCTCGGGCGGACCGACAGATTCGCGGATTTCGATCAGGCAAGCTGTCTACCGGAGATACCGGGGCGTCCGACCTACCTCCTCCTTGGGGACAGCCACGCTGCACACCTTTATCCAGGTGTCCGGGCATCGTTCCCGGACGCGAACATCTTGCAGGTGACCGGCGTTCTCTGCCCGGCCACGACCGTCCTGCAGCCTGTCGTCAGCCGCGCCTGCCCGCGGCTGATCGACATGGCCGCGAACCAGCTTCCGGGTCGCCGCCAGATCACTAAGGTCTGGCTGTCCTCCGCCTGGAGCGGTAGTCTTGCTGGGGGATCGCCGGGCTGGAGCAGCCGCTGGCTGCAAAATCTCGAGCAGACGGTCGAGATGTTCCACTCCAAGGGCATCGAGGCTGTGATCATCGGCCCCAATCCTGAGTATGCGGGAAACCTGCCTCGCCTTCTCGCCCTCGGCATCGAGCTGAATAATGTCGGCTACGCCGAATGGGCGCAGCGTGAGGACGTGTTCCAGATCGATAGGACCCTTGCCCGCTTCGCGGCGGAGAAAGGGTTCGCCTATGTCTCGCTCATCAGGGCACTCTGTGGCGACGGTCACTGCCCGACCTATGCGGCTCCAGGCATCCCGCTGCTCTTCGATGTGAGCCACTTCACCGAAGAAGGGTCTATCTACGCGGTGTCGAGGATCGCGGATGCGATTCGGTGAGGAAACGGGGGCTGGCTTTTGGAAGTACCTCATCCGGTTCGTCCTGCGGTCCTCGGCGATCAGGGCCGGAAAGCCTACCCTGCCCTGGCGACCTCTTGTCATCAAGATGGCTGCCCTCGCTGGAGCTCTGCTTTCTGGGCTTGGCGTGCCGGTCCACGTCGCACCCTCTGCTTGCCAAGCTCGCGCGGGACGGCCTCCCTAGTTGGATGTCCGGCGTGATCGGGCCATGCCGTGCTCGCGCTGGATCCTCCCGGAGCAGCGCGACGGCGCACGTCGAGCGGTGCATCCGCGTCCACGGCACCTCGCAGCACTACGTCCACCTGCTCCGCGACGGCTGTCGCAGCGCTGCCTATCACCACCTTGCACTCGGGGGCAAACGCGAACCGGCTCAGAATGCCTCCGGCCACGAAGCCCATCAGTGGCGCCGCTTGGCGATTGAAGATAGCGGCTTCATCACCGGCTATGACTTTAATCAGACTGGCCAAGCTCGATGGTCCGCGCCGATGTGTACGGCGCCTATATTCCGATCCCGGACAGCCGGCCATCCATGTGCCAAGCCTCTAGAGCGTGACGGAGACCAATGATGCAGGCGGACATCATGACAGGGCAGTCTAAGCGATCGTGCGCCCTGGCGCCGAACATCGGCCGCGACAGTGGACTGGTTTATGACGTCGGCCTTCATCTCAGCGAGGATACTGACTATTATTTACGCCTCGGCTACAGGGTTGTGGCCTTTGAGGCAAATCCGGATCTGGTGGCTTCTTGCCGGCGGCGGTTCGAGAGGGAGCTTGCCAGTGAACGCCTGACGATCGTCGCGGGTGCAATCGCCGACGGCAACCTTCCTGGACAGATCAAATTCTATAAGAATCCAAAGTCAGTTTGGGGAATGACTTCGAGAGAGTGGGCGTTTCGCAACGCCCACCTCGGACGGAAAAGTGAGGAGATCCTCGTCGATAAGGTTTCGTTCCCAGACTGCTTCGCTCGGTTCGGCGTTCCCCATCTCATAAAGATCGACGTAGAGGGTGTCGACGATCTCGTGCTGGATACTCTCGGGAAGTCTCCAGCGCCGCCTAAGTCCTGCTCGGTCGAGTCCGAGAAGGTTGCTTTCGATCACCTCACCGGCCAATTTAAGAAGCTCCAGAAGGCAGGATACCGGCGGTTCAAGATCGCGCAACAAGCAACCGTACCCGGGTCATCAGCAGTTGTCGAGACGGTTGATTACAAGCAGCTGAACTACCGTTTCGAGCGGCATGCGTCCGGGCCATTCGGGGAACAGCTTCCTGGGCGGTGGATGACGGAGGCAGAAGCGCTGGATGAATACCGGCGCATCTTCCGTCTTTATCGAGCGATCGGCGACGCGTCCGTAGTCGGGAGGTGGGGTCGAGTTTTGACAAAGCCTCTGCAGCGGATACTCGGGGTTGGACTGCCAGGATGGCATGATCTGCACGCGGCGATTTGACATCCATGTTCGCTGAATCGCTGCAAGCGAGCGACGATCGGCAGGCGGCTGTGCCAGCTGGCTCGCTTGGCGATCGAACGTGCCAAGGCTTTCCAGTGAGGATGGGCAGGCATGTTCACTGGCGGGCAAGCTGGCGCATGACATCTGTCTTGACCCGACTTCCGCATCTCGTTCGCTTTGGCTCTGGCGTGACGGTCGCGTCCATCCTCGTAATCGCCCTCATGATCTGCTGGAAAGCAGGTACGGCGTCATCATCAGAAAACACTCCCCTCCCCAGTTCGCCGCCAACCCACGCTCGGGCGGCCGGCTCGGTAAAGAGCGAGGTATATAAGTGGCGGCCTGTAGCGATCGGCGGTGGCGGCTTCATCACCGGCTATAACGCCGATCAGACTGGCCAGACCCGAGTGGTCCGCGCCGATGTGTACGGCGCTTATCTCTGGCGCGAGGACCTCGACCGCTGGGTTCAGCTGGCCAACAGTGCCTCTATGCCGGATGCGGACCAGAAGCAGGATGGAGTCGCCGATGGCGTCTATGAGATTGTGGTCGCGCCATCACGACCCACCCGAATCTACATGGCGGTGAAAGGTCTGGTCTATCGCTCGGATGATCGTGGCGCGACTTTCGTCAGCCCCATAAGGGATGCCCCCTTCCCGTTTGCCTGGGATGCCAACAGCGAGTTCCGTCACGCAGGCCCCTTCTTGGCGGTCAGCCCTCTGGATCCGGACCTTGTCCTACTCGGGACCCCGAAGGACGGTGTGTGGCGATCCGACGATGCGGGAAAGAGCTGGACACGTATCGCCTCCGTGCCGGTCGGACCGCGGCAGGCCGGGGTTCCAGTGAGTCGGGTGATGGGAACCAGCTTGTGGTTCCTGCCACCCTCTGCGGCGGGAGACGGCCAGACCGGCCAGTGCATCTGGGCCCTGGTACCCGGGACCGGTATGTTCGCCTCCAGCAACGCTGGCCTCGACTTCACCCCCGTAGATAGCAAGGACGGAAACCAGCCACGCGGCTTCAACCAGGGAAGCTTTGCCCCTGACGGTACTTTCTATGCGGCGGATCCTCTAGAATCAAAGCTATGGCGCTACCGGGATGGCCGCTGGACCGACCTGACGCTGCGGATCGGTCCGCGGCGTTTCATCGCCGTCGCTGCCAATCCGAGAGACGGCCAAGTCTTTGTGTTCGACGAGAATGGCCAAAGTTGGCGGTCGAGCGACCATGGTTGGAGCTGGTGGCCCCTCTGGCATAGCTCGCGCCCCGGAGAGGGTGACCCGCCCTGGCTCCATGTTAGTAACAAGTCGTTCGTACTTGGCCGTGTCTCATTCGACCCGGCCGTCCCGGACCGCATGTGGGCCGCATCCGGAACCGGCGTCTACTACGCGGACCTCGCGCCTTTCCCGCTCCAGCTCAGCTGGATCAGCCAAGCGCGCGGCATTGAGGAACTCGTCGCCAACGATGTCATCAGCCCCCCGGATGGTGCCCCCCTTTTCGCGGCCTGGGACTTCGGCGTACACCGGAAGGAGCACCTGGATCAGTTCTCGACATCCTACGGTCCGAAGGAACGGGTGCTGATCGCGGCGCAGCAACTCGACTGGAGTCCGGCCGATCCGCTGTTCATTGTGACCAATGCGAGCGACACTCGAACCTTCTGCTGCTCCGAGGACGGTGACGCGGTGCTGGCAGGCTACAGCATCGATGGCGGGCGGAGCTGGCGCAAGTTCCCGACGCTCCCACAGCCGCCTGGCACCGACGCCGCCGACCCCTGGCGCATGTCCTTTGGAACGATCGCGGTCTCCTCGGGCGATACCCGGAACATCGTCTGGGCGCCATCCTTCAACAGGTCACCGTATGTCACGTACGACCGCGGAACGACATGGAGCCGCGTGAGCCTCTCCGGCGAAGTGCTTCCCTTAACCGGCTCCCATGCCCATTATTTTTACACACGAAAGACTCTTGCTGCCGACCGGGTGCTCTCGGGTGTGTTCTACCTCGTCCACAGCGGCGATGGAGAGAACGGAGCACTCGCCGGGCTCTGGGCAACCGAGGATGGCGGCAAGCAATGGCGGAAACGCTACGCCGGCGAGATCGCGCCCGAGAGCCAGTATAGTGCGAAACTGCGCGCTGTTCCCGGCCAGGCGGGACACCTCTTCTTCACCTCGGGTCACGGTGGCAACGGAGACACACGGCTGCGTCGAAGCACCGACGGTGGAGCTAACTGGTTTACCCTCGATTCGGTAAGTCGAGTCGACGATATCGGTTTTGGCAGGGCCGCCGTTGGTATGACCTATCCCACCATCTTCATCTCCGGCCAAGTTGAGGGGCGATACGGGATTTGGCGCTCGACAAACAATGCCGCAAGCTGGACACGCGTCGGCCGCTTCCCGGCGGGAACGCTGGATTTGGTCTCCGTCGTCTCCGGCGACGCCGACCATTTCGGTCGCGTGTACCTTGGTTACAAAGGTTCAGGCTGGATCTATGGCCACCCCGACGGATGTGTGCCCGCACCTTACGATATGTCAAAGCTGCAGGAATGCTATGGCGTCGACAACTGAGAACGCACCTTTCCCCGCATCACTCGACAGCGGCGCTGCCAATCGGCGTCCGGCCGATGGCACAGCGGCGCATGCGCGGTTCGGCCGGAAGCTGCTGTTCCTGGCGACCCACTCGGCCGCCGGCGGAGTGCAGGAAGTAACAGCGAACATTGCGGAGGGCCTGGCGGACCGTGGGTTCGACACCCGTTTCGCCGCCCTCTACCCTCATGTACACACGGCTCCTGCAGGAACCGGACGCCTCCCCTGGCTCCATGTCGCCCCGCGTCGCCCGAACACCCTGCTCGACGGAGCACGCTTGCTACGGGAACTCGTTCGCCTTCTGCGAGTGGAAAGGCCGGAGGTTCTCCTCACTTCCATGCCCTTCGCGAATTGTCTCGGCCCGCTAGCTGCCGCGCTCGCCCGGACGGGAACCCGCGTGATCGTTGCCCATCACGTGCCGGTGACCATGTACAGCAGGTTCCTGCGGCTGCTCAATGGCTATACGGGTCTACTTTCAGCCGTGCGGTCGATCGTGAGCGTGTCTTGTACTGTGGAAACCTCGCTAGCCTCTTACCTGCCATCATACCGCCGGAAGTGCCTGACCATTCACAACACTCTTCCGCCTCACCTGGAATTGCTCGCCCGGGAACTTTTACCCTGTCACGACCGAGCGCGGGCGCATGGACGAAAGATTATCGCCATCGGGCGACTCGAGCCTCAGAAGAACTTTGCTGCCCTCATCCGCGCGACAGAGTTGCTTCCCGACACGTACACCGAGATCGTCGGCCATGGTCCGAATAGCGTGGCTCTCCAGCGCCTCGCTCTTGATCTCGGCGTGGAGCACCGTGTCTCCTTCCCAGGCCAGAAGTCGCGCGAGGAGGTGCTGTCCATTCTCTCGACGGCGGACGTCTTCGCTCAGCCGAGTCTCTTCGAAGGGCACAGTCTCAGCCTTATCGAGGCTGCCAAGCTTGCGCTCCCCCTCGTCGTGTCGGATGTCCCCGCCCAGATCGAAGGTATCACGGCACCGGATGGCACGCGATGCGGCCTCGCCGTCGACCCTCATAATCCAGCCGGGCTAGCCGCGGCCCTTCAACAGCTGCTCGATGATCCCGACCATTACCGGCACTGGTCCGAACGCTCGCGCTTCCTGGCCTCCTCGAGTTCCTTCGCGTCACAGCTTGCGGCCTATGAGGCACTGGCCGTCGCGACCGGCGACGAGGACTCTATATTCGCCAAGATAAGAATGCCCAGAGCGGTAGTCAGCCATGACTGAGGCGTGGTGTGAAACTCGCTTCCTGAACGCAGGGCATCGCACCCCGATGGAGGTTGAGGCCATGCACCAGAGGCTTCGTTCGACGGCAGCCAACGCCGTGCGCTATGCGAGTGCCGCGATCGGCCCTGTCGGCAGCGCCGTTGCTCAGTTCCTGCTGTCGATTCAGATGCTGCACCAGCTCTCGCCGAAGGCGTTCGGCGTCTTCTCTTTCTTGCTGGTCACCTTTCAGTTCATGACGGGCGTCTGGGGAGCACTGTTCATCGCTCCCCTACCCCTGCTCCGGACCCATCCGGATGAGAGTGGTCGAGCAGGCAGCCTCAAGTGCCTTCTCTCGACCAACCTTGTCCTAGCAGGAGCGACGCTCGGCTGCTTTGTCCTACTCGGCCTGAGCCTCGGGACCGCCGTGAGCAGCGCAGCGGTCTTCGCGTTATATGTAGCGGTTGCCCTGCTCAGGGCGACCGCGCGAGCCCACGCCTACGTGGCCGGATGTCCGCAGCGGACGATCCTCTCCGATCTCCTCTACTGCGCGGCTCTCCTGGCGGGGGTTGGCCTTTTTGCCGTCAATCGTTCGAACTCGCTCGATGGTCCCAGCGCTGCCCTGCTGGCAGCTGCGGCAGTCTCCATGGTCCCGTTCGGCTGGCGCTACCTAGGTCGCCAGTTCGCGCCTTTTAGCTGGCGGGACCTGCGGGGCTACTCGGAGATCTGGCGTCGTCACTCTGGCTGGTCCCTCATGGGCGTGATCACCACTGAGGCCACCAACAATGCCCATGCCTATCTCGTGACCTTGGTTTGCGGTCCGGCCGCATTCGCGCCGTTGGCCGCCAGCGCCCTGCTCATTCGACCGGTCAGCGTGGTTCAGAACGCACTCGCCGAGTTCGAGCGCCCGGCGATGGCCCGGCAAGTCAATGAGGGACGTTTTAAAGCTGCCATCGCGTCCATGCGTCCCTTCAGATTGGTGCTAATCGCGGCGTGGGTCGGATCTACGATCGCTGCCGCTATGGTCCTCACCTTCGTGCCTGGGCTGATCTCGTCGGGTTCGTATGATTGGAGCGTCCTCGCAATCGGGACCACCCTCTGGATCGCTGTCGCTGCCCTGCGCATTCTGCCTCTTCCCGAAAGTGTCCTGCTTCAGGCGGTGGGCAGGTTCCGTGACCTAGCCCAGGCGAGCGTTCTGTCCGCGGGTATTTCCGTCGCGGCGGTGGCCACAGCGCTCCAACTTGCCGAGCCACTTTGGTCGATCCTCGGCCTCATCATTGGCCAAACCGCCATGATGGTCGCCCTGCGACACCAGTTCCGCCATTGGTACTCGGCAAGGTCGATGATGCGCTTAGACCGCGGAGAGCAGTCGCCTCTGATTGTCGAGCGAGGACCCTCCGGGCGCTTCGTCGATGACCGCCGCCCGGCGCTCCGGGAAGTTTCCACCTCAGACAAGCTCACCAACCATCCGACGACATCCACCTGCGATCTGCAGCACCTGCACAGGGATGGCGCTGACGCGGTGGCCGGATTGTCCTGCAGCCAAGGGCGAACTTTCAAAGCAGAGCAGGGAGAGAACGATACGAATATGCACCAATAAGGCCGCTGGGAGGATATGACGGACGGTTTCTCAGACAATCCCAGAGATTCCATTAGCCATCGGTAGTTCCGTCCGTCCTCGCAAAGAAACGATGTCAGGAGAAATACTCATGCCGCGCGTGACAGTTGTGATCCCGACGTTTGGCCGCCCGGATTTGGTCTGCCGCGCTGTGAGGAGCGTCACCAATCAGACCATGCTCGACCTTGAAATCATTGTTGTAATAGACGGCGATGATCCGGTGACCGTTGGAAGCTTGGCTGCGATTCAGGATGAACGCCTGCGCTGGATCAGCCATCCAGAGAAGCGTGGTGCTGGCCAAGCACGCGATACAGGCGCGGAGGTTGCAAGTGGCGAATGGGTAGCGTTTCTAGATGATGACGACGAATGGCTCCCCGAGAAGCTGCAGGAGCAGCTTGCGGTTGTTTCTGACGAACCCGCGATTCTAGCAGCAGTTTCTAAGGTGGTCAGTTCCTACGGCACGTTCATCCGACCTTACACGCCCTATGACAATCACGTTCCGATTGACGAATGGCTATTCGATCGCCGAACTTGGACCAAGGGCGGCGAAGGCTTCATCCAAACATCTTCTCTCATGTTGCCTCGTGCGCTGTTGAATGTACTGAAGTTCACCGACACGAAGCAGCACGAAGAATGGGAACTGGTCATTCGCGCAGTCAAGCAGCATGGTTACAAACTTAAGTTTCCCATCACACCACTTGTTGTCTATTACGTGCCGGAGATTCGTAAATCGCTTAGCCGCGACTACACTTGGCGTCAGTCTCTCATCTGGGCAGAAGGACTTGGATCGCTACTTACGAAGCGAGCCTTTAGTGGATTTTGCTTGAATGTAACAGCGCGGATGGCTGCCGCTTCGGGAGCACGCGAAGCATTCGGCCCAATTCTTGCTGCCGCATTTCGCCGCGGAGCGCCAACTCCTAAGCAAATATTTGCTTTCTTCTACTTCTGGGCTGTTTCAACCCATCTCCGCTTACGAGTACGGGCCCTTCATCAAGCACAGCGGGACACCCATTGACCGTGGTGTTAATGGGCGTGGTTCGAAACCGGATCACACGTGAAGCTGGGTTGACGCCGCCAGGACGGATGACGGCACCCTGACGTTTTCAGGTGTGGTGGGCGTATGGATCGGTGTGTTGGCGCAGCGGCGCGGCTGCCCGGGGGTGACCGCAAGGACTTGGCCATTCAGGCGTTGGCGCGATCGGAGACGGTCAGCCACCTGGCGGCCCGGGCATGGGGTGAGCCGCAAGTTCGTCTACCAGCAGACGCACAAGGCCCGTGCTGCGTTGACTGGTGCCTTCTCGCCTGCCGTGCTGGACAGCGAGGTGCTGTTCGAGTTGGCGGTGACCAAGGCCTGGCTGCGCCAGCTCATCGTCGCGCTGGTGCTGATCGGTCGCAGCTCGTATCGCGGCGTGGTCGAGTTCCTGCGCGACCTGCTGGGCGTGGCCATCAGCGTGGGCTGCGTTCACGACGTGCTCCAGGTGGCGACACGGCAGGCGAGCGCGGTCAACCGCGACCAGGACCTGTCGGGCATACGCGTGGGCTTGCACGACGAGCCCTTCCAGGGCGCCACGCCCGTGCTGGCCGGCGTCGATGCGGCGTCGACCTACTGCTACCTGCTGGCGGCAGAGCAGCGCCGCGACGCCGACACCTGGGGCGTGCACCTGCTCGACGCTGCTGCGCAGGGGCTGCGGCCCGACTACACCATCGCCGATGCCGGGCAGGGCCTGCGCGCCGGGCAGCGGGCGGCCTGGGGTGAGACGCCCTGCCATGGCGACGTGTTCCACATCCATCACCGCTGCGCGGGGCTGGCCGACATCCTGCGGCGCCTCGCCCAGGGTGCGACGTCGCGGCGCAAGGCGCTGCAGGCCGGGATCGGCCGCGCGGGTCAGACTGCCCCGGACCGCGAACTTCCCGTCCAGCTGCACCGTGCGCGAGAGGCCGAAACCCAGGCACACCGGCTCGCTGGCGACGTCCGCACCCTTGTGCACTGGCTGCGCCACGACGTCCTGGCTCTCGCCGGCCCGGACCTGGCCACCCGGCGGGAGCTGTTCGACTTCCTCGTCGCCGAGCTCGCCGCCCGCGAGGGCGAGGACCCACGACGGATCCGCCCAGTGCGCGTTGCCCTGCAGAACCAGCGCGACCAGCTGCTCGCCTTCGCGGGCGTGCTCGACGCCAAGCTGGCCGAGATCGCGCGCACCCACGCCGTCCCCGAGCCCCTGGTGCGGGAAGCGCTCATGCTGCATCGCGTGTCCACCACCTCGCCCGCGTATTGGCAGGGGTGGAACCGGCTGCGCGCACAGCTTGGGGCCAGGTTCCACGCCCTGTTCGCCGCCGTCAGCCGAGCCATGGCGGACACCCCGCGCAGCAGCGCGCTGGTGGAGAACCTCAACTCGCGCCTGCGCACCTACTTCACCTTGCGCCGCCATCTCGGCGGCTCCTACCTGGAGCTGCTGCGCTTCTTCCTCAACCACCGCCGCTTCCTGCGCAGCCGTCATGCCGAGCGCCAAGGCAAGAGCCCATGCGAGCTGCTGACCGGCCACGCCCATCCGCACTGGCTGACCCTGCTCGGCCTGGGCGAGCTCCAGCCCCGGCGAGTGTGACCCGGGGAGGCTGACCGCCTCCCCCTACAGGACGTCGTTCCCGCTGAAGTCCGGCCCTCACAGGCCGATCGTTTCAGCACGCCTCGTGTAACCCAAAAGGCTCTTATTGGGTTCCGGGGTGGTGGGGTCGGGACCGCGGCGCGGGGCTGAGGACGGCTGGCGCACAGGTGGTATGGGGAGTAGCTGACCGGCTCGCGCGAGGAGCTTGCGTCATGGCTGTATCTGACCTGGTCAACCTTTCGGGTCTGATGGACGACGCGAAGTGCTTCTCCTTCGTGCGCCAGCGCCGCTGGCCGGAGGGCATCCGGTGCCCAACCTGCGACAACGATGCAGTGATCCGCGACGGCCACGACGACACACAGCCCTGCCGGTAGCGCTACTGCATATTCCGGGCTCTTCCGCCATTTTGGTGCAGTGGGACGGTGCTTTTGCGCCCTGCC
>CAXTGN010000045.1:16383-17116 GCA_964243455.1 uncultured Acidobacteriaceae bacterium | reverse complement strand
CGAACGGAGCTTCCACCCTGGCCGGAGCCTGTTGCCCGCTGAGCTTGAGAATGACGGCGGGACGGTCGTCCCAGGCGCCACCGTGGCTGGCGGCCTGTTCTTCGGATGTCCAATGGGCGGAGTTGGCCCAGACGCTTGCGGTTCGCCAGGAGTGATCACCGGTGATCAGGAGATTTGTGCTGTCCCACACGCCTGCCCCCTCAAGTTGTGCCCGTACCCTGCCGATGTAGGCGTCAGCGAGCGCGAGGTTATCGAGATAGGAGGTGCGGTGGTTCGGAAACGTGTCGGTGCGACGGTCATAGAACCCCCAGGGATGCGGGATGGGCATGTGGATCAGGATGAGACCGGGCTGACCTGAGGCCAGGAGGTTGTCGCTGGCAGAGAGCAGCGACCGGTAGTCGGCGCGGTGACGACGAACATCGAGTGCGCCGTAGGTGGGCATGACGGGGCCGATGCCGGCAGGACGGAAGGTGAGCCGGAGGAAGTGGAGGAGGGGCTCCAGGGTGTGTTCCAGCAGGGTGCCGGAGGTGGTGAGACCTGCAGGCAGCTCGTCGGAATAGGTCCAGAAGCAGCGGTTCAGGACGCCGGGAAGCAGGCGGCAGTAGGGCTCATACCAGCCGGCGACGGCAGTCTGGAGACCGGCCCGTTGCGCGTCGCCGAAGACTGTATCGGCTGGTTTGAAGGGGATGTTTCGATGGGTTCCGCGAACGGAAAGGGTGAGGTGCTGCCCGTC
>CAXTGN010000045.1:14774-16373 GCA_964243455.1 uncultured Acidobacteriaceae bacterium | reverse complement strand
GGATCGCCTGGCGCGTGTAGTCGGCTGCAGAAGCGGGGTGGGTGAAGATGGCCGATTGGGCAGCGAGCGCGTCGAAATTGGGCAGGTGCAGCCCGGGATAGCGGCGACCGTAGACCTGATCGAAGGAGAGCTCATCGAGAACGATCCAGACGACGCGAGTGCGGGGAGCCGTGCCGACGGTTGCGACACTCTGAGGAGCGGGGACAAAGGGCGGATTAAGATGGCGAGCCTGCCAGCCGTAAGCGAGGAGCTGGAGGAAGAGGAGCAGCTCAGGAAGCGCCAGGAAGCCCAGCAGAAGAGAGACAAGGGGCCGCGCACGACGGAAACGTCCCAGGAAGGCACGCGGGAGAAGATTCGTAAACAGGAAGACCGAGACCGCCAGAAGAGCGACGGGCCAACCAAGCCAGGCCGGGACCCTTTTGCTCTGAAAGCCGTAGATGGTGGTCAGCAAGCCGGAGGGCACGGCGAGCAGCAGAGCGGACCACAGGAAGAGTTCCGCACGCGGAAAACGGCGAACGAGCAGAAGGGCCGCGGTGAGGAAGACCCAGACCAGAAGAACGTCGAAGATCGCAGGAAGGAAGAGGAGGTTCGCCGAACCAGGCAGATGGAAGACCAGCTCATGCTGCGGGGAGACCAGCGGTCCTGTGATGGAAAGGAGGTAGAGATTCGAAAGAGCGAAGCCAACTACGATGGCGTTGCCCCTGCCCTTCACTGCGCCGGTTTGCGTTGGAGATGAAACAGGATGCGTCCGTTGTCGAGAGTTTGCTCGGCAAGGATAGCAAAGAGCGCAGTGAAGTGGTGGCGAAAGGCGGCTTCGGTGACCGAAGCGAAGATGTCGTCGCGCCCGCGAACGAGCTCCCGGAACATGACGTCGGTGGGGGGAACCCACTCGATGATGAGGGTACGGGTGGTGAGACTGGCGGCGAGCTGGGCTACGGCGGGGAGGGGAATGTGATCGTGCAGCAGCAGGTGATGGATGACGGCGAGCATGATCAAGCCGTCGAACTGGCCGGCGGCGCGCTTGAGAAAGGACGCGGACTCGCTGTTTTCCCAACCGACGCCCGGAGATGGGTTTGCGAGATCGATAACGAGCGGAAGGATATCCTCCCCGGTGCTTTGCAGGCGTTGGAAGAGGCGGTCCAGAGTTTGAAGATCGGTGTCGACAGCGACGACGCGGGCTCCGGCGTCGGAAGCCAGCCCGGAGTAGACGCCGGCATTTGCACCGATGTCGAGCACGGCCGTGGGGCGAGCGGATTGGAGTGCGGCGGCGACGAAGGCGCGTTTTGCGGCGTGGTCGGCCTCGCTGTAGTGAAAGGCGGTTCCGCTGTAGGAGGTCCAGGTGGAGGCGCGCGGGGTGGGCATGGCGCGACGCATCTGCTTCAGAAGCTTTGCGGTTGTTCCCTGCAGGATGTGCTGGACGAGTTCCGGGTCCTTGGCCGTGGGGGTGTTTTGAGAGGCAGCGGCCTGTTTCGGCCGGGCTTTGCCGAGCATGGACGGCAGGGTGACGGACGAGAAGGCAGGCTGCTTGAGCCGTTGTGCCAGGGGGAGAACGGCGTACAGATCTTCGGGCTCGAGACCGTCGCGGCGCAGAAGAGCGGC
>CAXTGN010000045.1:1972-14764 GCA_964243455.1 uncultured Acidobacteriaceae bacterium | reverse complement strand
TCCGGCTCATAGCCGTCACGTTTGGCCATGGTCGCGCGCAGCGGCCAGCCCAGGGTGGTATGCGCCAGCATGGGCAGCAGGAAGGTGCGCACGAACTGGCTGTAGGCGTACCAGATGGGCTTAGTGGGGTCGACGCGGGCGACGGAGGCTACGTCGACCAGGATGGGCTGTGCGCCCCGAAAAAGGACGTTGAGCGGGGTGGCGTCCTTGAGGATCCAGCCGTGTGCGAGGAGGTCGCGATTGAGGGTGAGGGTGAGTTCCGCGGCGGCAAGCCACTGCGCCGGACACCACTCCCAGGGATAGGAGACAAAAAAAACGAGGGGATGGCGGAGCACGAGCAGATCGCCGACATCAGCACCCAGAGCCTGTGTGGCGCGCTCCTTTGAGAGGATTTCACTGGAGACGAGGCGGCCCTCCCGGACGAGGGTGGAAGCGATGGGCGAGCCAAGGAACTCAAGCAGATCGGCTTGGAAGGCGGGCTGGATGAAGCGGTATGCGGCGTCGGCGTGCAGTTCAACCCATCCAGCCGGATCACGAAAGGTTCGACCGCGGTCGCTGGAGGGGATAGGAGCAGAGGTCATCGAACGGGGGCGCTCTTAGGAGTCGGCACGCGAGATCACGGCGGGTGTGCCTGCCGGCTTCCCTTCAGAACGGGAGAAGACGCGCTTAATCTGCCGGCGGAAATAGAAGATCACGCCGGAGGCAACGGCACCGATGCTTTGAAACAGCAGCAGAGCAGAGCCGGGATCGGTGTAGGCGCGCGCGGGTTGCTCGAAGGTGACGCCGAGCGCAAGGAACAGAAGCAGCGTAAGGGACCAATACATCAGCTTTGAAGACATGAAGGGACCTTTTCCTTTTGTCATGTGCAGTTCAGGTTTGGAGACGTATAGAGATGCTGTCAAGTTGCAACAAGGCTGGAATATACAGAATTCCTGTCGGGCGAGAGAGGGGTGGCGCTCCTCAGCGGTGTAGGAGCGGGTACGGCGTGTCTGTGGGTTCTCCATGACAGGCTGGAGTTCCTTGTTTATAGAGTCACGGGCCTTCCGTCAAGCACGGAGAAACACGCTGAATGTTTAGGCAAAGGAATGTCGACGGTTGTCGACAACGTGGCGGAAAGATTCGTTCACAATGAGTCACAGACAAGAGTAGACCTCCTGCATACGCCGCGCGCGAGCAGGTCGGGGACGTCATTGCGCGCCAAGGCAGGCTACCTCATGCACAGAGTGGTGTATCGATTCGGGCGCTTTGTATTGGACACCGGTGCACATGCCCTGGTGAAGGACGGTACGCGGCTCGCCATTCAGGAGCAGCCGTTCCAGGTGTTACAGGCGCTGCTGGAGAACCCCGGGCAGGTGGTGACGCGGGAAAGCCTGCGGATGAGGCTTTGGGGCACAGACACTTTTGTGGATTTCGACCAGAGCTTAAACAGCGCCGTGCGGCGGTTGCGGCTTGTTCTTGAAGACAACTCGCGCGGACCGATCTATGTGGAGACGGTACCGCGCATCGGTTTTCGGTTCCTGGCGCAGATCGTCAGCGAGGGTGCGGTGCCTGCGATGTTCGAAGGACGGGCTGAAAGTCCTGCCCTGGCTGCCGGTGCCGGGCCGCGTATGGCGGAGAAACTTGCCGCTCCAGGGCAGCGAAGATTCCCTGTTCGCGGGGTCTATGCGGGATCGTTGGCGCTGCTTGCGGGTTTGCTGCTGCGGGTGTGTGGGTAGATGCAACGGGCCTGCCGTTAGGGAAGGAATCGCCACGGATGCGAGGGCTCCGTGGCGTTGCCATGCGGCAGAGAATGTGGGCTAGAGGATCTTGTAGGCGGCGTCGCTCCAGACCAGTTCTTTGCGGAACTGGGGGATGCGGGTGTCGGCGTCGATGGTGACGAACTCGATGCCGGCGATCTCGGCGAAGTCGCGGAGGTGCTCGGTGGTGAGGGCCTGCGAAAAGCCGGTGTGGTGGGCGCCGCCGGCGTAGATCCAGGCGGAGGCCGCGACCTTCAAGTTGGGCTTCGGCAGCCAGACCGTGCGGGCGACGGGCAACTTGGGAAAGTCCTGCTCGGGCGTGATGACGTCGATTTCGTTGACGATCATGCGGAAGCGGTTGCCCATGTCGACGACCGACGCGACGACTGCGGGACCGCTGGGTGAGGTAAAGACGAGGCGGACGGGGTCGGCCTTGCCGCCGATACCGAGGGGATGGATCTCGAGCGAAGGCTTGCCGGCAGCGATGGTGGGGCAAATCTCGAGCATGTGCGAGCCGAGAATCTTGGAGTCGTTCAGGCCGGCGAGGTCGTAGGTGTAGTCCTCCATGAAGGAGGTGCCCTGGGGCAAACCCCCCGCCATGACTTTCATGATGCGGACGAGGGCGGCAGTTTTCCAGTCGCCTTCACCGCCGAAGCCGAAGCCGGAGGCCATCAGGCGCTGGGTGGCGATGCCGGGCAGCTGGCCCATGCCGTGCAGGTCTTCAAAGGTGTCGGTAAAGGCGCCGAAGCCGCCCTCGGTGAGGAAGGCGCGAAGGCCGAGCTCGATGCGGGCGGCGACCTTGAGGGAGTCGAGTTTGTCGTGGGCGGCGGCGATGGTGTATTGCTCGCGGTACTCGGCGATGAGCTTGTTGACTTCGGCGTCGCTGAACTGCGCCATGCGGTCGGTGAGGTCGCCGATGCCGTAGCCGTTGACCTGGTAGCCGAAGACGCGCTGGGCTTCGACCTTGTCGCCTTCAGTGACGGCGACGTTGCGCATGTTATCGCCGAAGCGGGCGACCTTGAGGTTCTGGGACTCATGCCAGCCGAGTGCGGCGCGCGTCCAGGCGCTGATCTCGGCGACCGTGGCGGGGTCTTTCCAATAGCCGACGACAACCTTGCGCGCGAGGCGGAGGCGCGCGGTGATGAAGCCGAACTCGCGGTCGCCGTGGGCGGCCTGGTTCAGGTTCATGAAGTCCATGTCGATGGTCGAGTAGGGGAGCTTATCGTTGGCCTGGGTATGGAAGTGCAGAAAAGGCTTCCGCAAGGCGGTGAGGCCGGGGATCCACATCTTGGCCGGCGAGAAGGTGTGCATCCAGAGGACGAGACCGATGCAGGCGGGGGTGTTGTTGGCTTCGCGGCAGGTAGCGAGGATCTCCTCCGCGGTTTTGACGACGGGCTTCCAGACGATGCGGACGGGGATGCTCGCGTCGGCGTCGAGGGACTGGGCGATGGTGCGGGAGTTGGTGGCTACCTGCTCGAGGGTTTCGGGGCCGTAAAGGTGTTGGCTGCCGGTGACGAACCAAATCTCCTGCGTTGCGGTGGTGCTCATCTGCCCTGTGCTCCTTGTGGGAAAGGTCGTGCTTTTCTATGGTTGCGAGATGATCCTACAGGAGTAACCGGTTACACGGCGAGAGGGCTGGGGTGGCGCTGCGCGGTGGCTGGGGTTGGCGCTGCGCGATGGAGAAGGTTGGCGCTGCGCGATGGCCGGGAAGTGGTTCGCTGTACGGGAAAGTCTTGGGTTTTGTTGAGCTGTGAGGTTGTGAGGGGTTGAGCAGTGAGTGGGCGGCGGTGGCTTGTGGAGCGGAGCCGGAGCCGGAGGTGAGGGGCGTGGGTTACAATTCCGCTGATTCAGGATGAGTTTGTGGCGAGAGCCCGCGCACGCTGTGTAACCGTTTTCAAGGACGGTGTTTGTGCTTGTGGATCTTGACCCTTTGTTCAGCAGGAGAGAAGAGCATGCCCTTTTTCCGTTCCCCGGAACGTTCGCGCCTTGTTCGTCAATCGGCCGTGTTTGGTACGGCCCTGTTTGCAAGCAGCGTACTGTTCCCTTCCCCCTCGGTGCGGGCGCAGATGAAGCCGGGTACGGCGCAGTTGACTATTGAGCCCAAGCAGATCGTGGCGCCCGTGAGCCCGATGCTGTACGGGATGATGACCGAAGAGATCAACCACGCGTTCGACGGCGGTCTGTATGCCGAAATGGTGCAGAACCGGACCTTTCGCGGGACGTGGGAGGGCGTGCAGCACTGGGACCTGGTGCGCAAGGGCAACGCCGTGGCCGAGTACAAGAGCGTAAAGGACGACGGCCCCAGCAAGGCGCTGAACAACAGCCAAAAGCTCACCGTCACAACGGCTTCGCCCGGCAATGAAGCGGGTATGAGCAACACGGGTTATTGGGGCATGGGACTGAAGCCCCGCACGGAGTACAAGGGGTCGTTCTACGCCAAGGTAGACGATGCGGCGATTGGTCCAGTAATGGCACGGCTGGTGAATGACACGACTGGAGTGGTGGTGGCCGAGGCCAGAGTGCAGGTGAAGGCCGGTGGATGGTCGCAGTACATGTATGCGATGACGACCAATGCTGCGGCGAATGGGTCGGCGAATCACCTGGAGCTGGTGGTGGCGCATCCGGGGACGATCAGCTTTCAGCTTGTCTCCTTGTTTCCGCCGACGTTTAACAATCAGCCGAATGGGTTTCGTCCGGAGCTGATGGAGCGTATGGCGGCGCTGCACCCGAACTTCCTGCGGCTGCCGGGCGGCAACTACCTGGAAGGCGACACGCTGAAGGATTGGTTCAACTGGAAAGAGACGATTGGGCCTATTGTGGACAGGCCGGGGCACCAGGCGCCGTGGACGTACTGGTCGACCGATGGCATGGGGCTGTACGAGATGCTGGAGTGGTGTGAGGATCTGCACATTGAGCCGGTGCTGGCCGTGTATGCGGGGTACTCGCTGCGGCATGTGCATGTGGATCCGGGTGCAGGTCTTCAACCGTATGTGGATGCGGCGGTGGACGAGGTGGAGTTCCTGACCGGCGACCCGAGCACGAAGTGGGGCGCGGAGCGCGCGAAGCTGGGCCATCCAGCGCCGTTTCCTTTGCACTATATCGAGATCGGGAACGAAGACTGGTTCGATACGTCGGGCAGCTATGACGGCCGCTTTGCGCAGATCGCAAAGGCATTGCGCGCGAAGTATGGCACCAAGTACCAGCTGATCGCGACGACGCCGGTGAAGGAAGCCGATGCGGACGCACAGCCGGATGTGCTGGACGAGCACTACTACAAGCCCGTGGGCGAGATGCTGGACTTTGCGCACCATTATGACAAGCAGGCGCGCACGGGACCGAAGATCTTTGTGGGCGAGTGGGCCACGCTGGCCGGAACGCCGACGCCGACCTTTGGTGGAGCGCTGGCCGATGCGGCATTTATGACAGGCATGGAGCGCAACAGCGATGTGATCGTGATGGCGAGCTATGCACCGCTGTTTATTAACGTGAACCCGGGTGCGGGCCAGTGGTACACGAACATGATCGGCTATGACGCGAGCACGACTTACGGCTCGCCGAGCTTTTATGCGCAGAGCCTGTTTGGCGCGCATATTGGCGACGGGACGGCGAAGAGCACGCTGACGGGAGCGGGCGACCGGTTCTTCTACTCGGCGACGGTGGGTTCGAAGGACCAGGTGCTGCACCTGAAGCTGGTGAATGCGTCGACCGAGGCGCAACCGCTTGCGATCGACCTGGGTGGGGCGAGCGGGTCGGCATCGATGAGCAGCCTGCATGCGGCGACTTACGAGGCGACGAATTCGATTGAACATCCGGACTTTATCAAGCCTTTGACCTCGACGGTGAAGGTTGGTGGTGGGAGCTGGTCGCACACGGTGCCGGCGTTGACGATTGAGGTGATTGATGTTCCGTTGCGCTAGGTGGAGCGAACCGCAGGTCCCCCGTACGGGGAATGACAAACAAGAAAGGCAAGGGCAACAGCAGGTTCCCCGTTCGGGGAATGACAAAGAAGAGAGGCAAGGGCAACAGCAGGTTCCCCGTCCCGTTCGGCTTCGCTCAGGGGGGAATGGCAAAAAGACGAATGTTGCCGGGATGCTTCTTTTGGCTGTGCTTGGATTATGCGGGGGAGCGTTGCGGGCGCAGCTGCCGGAGGCACTTGCGCTGTCGGGGGACTACCCGTTTACGCATGATCCGTCGATTGCGAAGGATGGCAATACTTACTACGTGTTTGCGACGGGCAAGGCGCGCGATGGCGGGCAGTTCCCTGTTCGCTGCTCGACGGATCTGCATTTCTGGACGATGTGTGGGCATGTGCTCGATGACATCCCAGAATGGGTGAAGCAGCGCAGCCCAGGGACGAAGGAATTGTGGGCGCCGGATATCTCGCATGAGCATGGCGTGTACCGGCTGTACTACGCGTATTCGCTGTTTGGCGTGAACACCTCGGGTATTGGGCTGGCAGTGAACAAGACGCTGGACCGCAACAGCCCGGACTACAAGTGGGTGGACAAGGGCCTCGTGCTGGATTCAAAAGCGAGCGATGATTTCAACGCGATCGATCCGAACTACATCGAGGACGCGCATGGGGATGCGTGGCTGAGCTTTGGGAGCTTCTGGACGGGCATCAAGATGCGCAAGCTGGATGCAAAGACCGGGAGGCTGTCGGCGGGCGATACGAAGCTGTACTCGCTTGCGAGCCGGGCGAAACCGAACCCGGCGCCGCCGCAGAAGTTCGACCCGGAGCACCCGGTGCTGCCGCCGGACTGGACGGCGGTGGAAGCGCCGTTCATCGTGCGTCATGACAAATACTTTTACCTGTTTGTGTCGTGGGATCTTTGCTGCCGCGGAACGCGAAGCACGTATCGCACGATGGTGGGTCGTGCGGATCATGTGACGGGGCCGTATCTGGATAAGAACGGCGTGCTTATGGCGCAGGGTGGCGGAACGCAGTTGTTGGGAGCAAATGGCCGGTGGCTGGGGCCTGGTGGCGAGTCGGTGCTGGAGGACAAGGGACAGGACCTGCTGGTGTTTCATGCCTACGACGCGACGACCGGGCGGCCGGCGCTGCAGATTTCCACGATCGCGTGGAAGGATGGGTGGCCGGAGGCGGCGTTGGCTGATAAGTAGCCATCGGCAAACAGCGGGTTCCCCGTTCGGGGAATGACAAGAAAGGAAGGCAACGGCAGAAGCAGGGCAGGCTTCGCTTGAAAGATATTAACGCGGGATGGCGGCGTTCCGGCATGATAGAGACTATGAACATCATGGCGGTTGCCCGCCGAGCACGAGTTTCCACGGCAACCGTATCGCGCGTCATCAACGGGACTGCGTTTGTTGCGCCGGAGACGGCGGAACGCGTGCGCGATGCGATCGAAGCGCTGAACTTTTTTCCCGATGTGAACGCACGCACGCTGGGCTCCGGACGCAGCGGCATGTATGGGCTGATCATCTCCGATATCACGAACCCGTACTTCCCTGAGTTGGTGAAGGCCTTTGAGGACATCGCTGTCGAGCACCGGCAAGAGGTGCTGATCGCGAATACGAATTACGACCCGCAGCGCATGGAGATGTGTGTCACGCGCATGCTGCAGCGCAAGGTGGACGGCGTGGCGATTATGACCTCGGAGATGGGCGAGCACCTGGTGCACAACTTGTCGCGGCGCCAGATCCCCATGGTGTTTATGGACACGGCTGTGAATGCGCCCAATGCAAGCGTGGTGCGGGTGAACTATGAGGGCGGCGTCGCAGGGGCGATGCAACACCTGTTTGACCTTGGGCACACCGACATAGGATTCATTAGCGGACCGATGTCGCTGGCCTCGGCCGTTGTGCGTGCGGGAGCGTTTCGGAGGGCCATGGAGCGGCATGGCATGGCTTCTTCCCTGCGGGCTGCGTGGGAGCAGGAAGGCGATCACCGGGTGGAGGGCGGGCATCACGCCATGCAGCGCATGCTGCGTTCCGGGGAGCGGAGACCGACCGCGGTACTGACGTCCAACGACCTCACGGCGATCGGTGCAATGGGCGCGATTCATGAGGCCGGGTTGCGCATTCCCCAGGACATCTCGGTGATGGGATTCGATGGCATTGAGCTGAGTGCGTATACCCAACCGGCGCTGACGACCATGGCCGTTTCGCGAGGCGAGTTGGCAGCAAAGGCCTTCCGCAGTTTGCTGCAGCACAAGGAGGACGCCGCCAAGAAAACGCACGTGAACGAATACATCATTGAACCGACATTGCTGGTGCGGCACACCACGGCAGCGCCACCCGGAGACCCGAGGTGATCCGCATTTGAGCCGCCCGCCGTGGTTTAGGTATTTGCGTATGGTACGCGCTTTGTTGCATGCTGGTTTCCGTTTGCCTCGTGAGGAGAACCGATGAGATCGCGCTGGTTGGTGTGCTGCTTTCTGTTTGCTGCCGTGGGTGCAGCGCAACGTCCGGAGGCGAACGATCGCTGGAGCGAGGCCAAGGCGCAGGCCTGGTATGACAAACAGCCGTGGCTGGTCGGATCGAATTTCGTCCCTTCCGATGCGATCAATGAGCTGGAAATGTTTCAGGCGGCGACGTTTAATCCCGCGCTGAACGATAAAGAGCTGGGAATGGGCGAGTCGATCGGCATGAACACGATGCGGGTGTTTTTGCAGGATCAGCTGTGGGAGAGCGATCCCAAAGGCTTTCAGAAGCGGCTGGATCAGTTCCTGACCATCGCAGCGAAGCATCATATCCGGCCCCTGCTGGTGTTGTTCGATTCGTGCTGGGAACCGAATCCGCACCTTGGGCCACAGCACCCGCCGATTCCCGGTGTGCACAACTCGGGCTGGGTGCAGAGCCCCGGTTTCGAGCGACTGACGGACCCTTCCGGCGAGCCGAAGCTGAAGGCTTATGTGCAGGGTGTGGTGGGGGCGTTTGCGAAGGATGACCGCATCCTGGGCTGGGACGTGTGGAATGAGCCCAACAACGACAACGGTGGGCGGTTTCATGAGGATGGGGCGGCCAAGGTGGCGCGTGTGAATGAGCTGCTGCCGAAGGTGTTCACCTGGGCACGTGAGGAGCACCCCATGCAGCCGTTGACCAGCGGGGTATGGACGGGCGACTGGAGCCATCCGGACAAAGAGAGCCCGACGGTGAAGATCCAATTGGGTGAGTCGGATGTGATCTCGTTCCACAACTACGACTGGCCCGAGGGCTTTGAGGCGCGCGTGCAGGAACTGCTGCCGTTGCATCGGCCGCTAATTTGCACGGAGTACATGGCCCGCGGCAACGGAAGCACGTTCGACGAGATTCTGCCGCTCGCGAAGAAGTACCACGTGGCTGCCATCAACTGGGGGTTTGTCGCGGGCAAGACGCAGACGTACTTTCCGTGGGACTCACCGGCGCGACCCTATACGTTGCAGCAGCCGACGCTGTGGTTCCACGAAGTGTTTAAGCAGGATGACACGCCCTATCGGCAGCGCGAGGTGGATCTGATTCGCCAGCTGACAGGACGAGGATCGGCGCAGGCTGCCGGCGGTATGCAGTAAAGGGATGGGCACGGCGTGAAGAGACGACGGGCGTTTGGGGGAGGGTGGGTTCGCGCGTGCCAAGTGTGCGTGTTGAGCTGCATGCCGGCCGGGTCTGCCTCCAGCCAGGGAGCCTCGCCGGCTAGCCCTGCCGCGGTCGTTGTTCCGGGCCGGTTCACGGAGAGCACCCCGGGCAACGGTGTGAGCTTTACTCATGTCGCCTCGCATACAAGTCACAAGTACCTGATTGAGACCATGGGCTCGGGCGTGGCGGCGTTTGACTTCGACAACGACGGGCTGCTCGACCTGTTCTTTGTAAACGGCGCGACGCTGAGCGACCCAACGCCGAAGGGAACGGTTCCGAAGAAGCAGTCTCCGAAGGACTGGAACCGGCTTTACCGTCAGCGAAAAGACGGCAGCTTTGAGGACGTGACCGAGAAAGCTGGGCTTCAAGGGATCGGCTATGGGATGGGCGTAGCCGTCGGGGATTTCGACAACGACGGCTTTGAAGACCTGTATGTGACCGAATACGGCGGCAACCACCTGTATCACAACAACGGCAACGGGACCTTTACCGATGTGACGGTGCGCTCCGGAAGCGGGGGCGATACCACGCCGGGGCAAAACTGGTCGACGAGTGCGGCGTGGGTGGATCTGGATAACGATGGGCGCCTGGACTTGGTGGTTCTGCGCTATGTGCGCTGGGACTGGGAGGACGTCTGGTGCGGCGAGCACCGGGATGGCTACCGATCCTACTGCCATCCGGATATCTTTCCGGCGATCGCGCCGCTGGTGTACCGCAACAACGGCGATGGCACCTTTACCGAGCAGGCCGCCAAGATGGGCCTGTCCGTTCCTGGGAAGGGGCTGGGCATCGCGATTGCCGACTTCGACCGGGACGGCAATATCGATCTGGCAACGGCCAATGACTCCATGCCGGAGTTCCTGTTCCACAACAAGGGCGATGGCACGTTTGAAGAGACGGGACTTACGGCCGAGATCGCGGTGGATGGCGATGGGCGCACCTATGCCGGCATGGGTATCGACTTCGGGGACTACGACAACGATGGCCTGCCCGATCTGGTGATCACCAACTTGGCAAATCAGAAGTATGCGCTGTACAAGAACAACGGCGACGGGTCGTTTACCTATGACACGTATGTGTCCGGGCTGGCGCCGATGACCTTGCTGCACTCGGGCTGGGGCATCCACTTCCTGGATTACGACAACGACGGGAAGAAGGACCTACTGATCGCGCAGGGACATGATCTGGACACGGTGGAGCTGAATTATCCGCAGCTGCACTATAAGGAACCCATGCTGCTGGCGCGCAACATGGGAGCGGGCAAGTTCGTGGACGTCTCCAAGGAGTCAGGCAGCGTGTTTGCGCAGCCGTGGGTGGGGCGCGGCATGGCTGTGGGCGATCTGGACAACGACGGCCGGGTGGATGCCGTGGTGAGCACCAACGGTGGATCCGCGCACATTCTGCATAACGAGACACCCGGGCAAAATCACTGGCTGTCGTTGCTGCTGGTGGGACATAAAAGCAATCGCGATGCGATTGGGGCCGAGATCAAAGTGACCACGGCGCACTCGACGCAGTACTGGACGGTTTCAACCGCGGGCAGTTATTTATCGTCGAACGATAAGCGCGCGCACTTCGGTCTGGGCGACGACCCCGCGGCGACGTCCATTGAAATCCGCTGGCCTAGCGGAATACGGCAGGTCCTGAAAGATATCCCGGCCGGCCGGCAGGTGCGCATTGAGGAGCCCGCGGATGCGGGTGTGCCTTCGGCGCAGGTACAGCAGGTTCCTCATTTGGGGAATGAAAAGAAAGAAAGGCACTAGTAGCTGCAGGGTGGATTAGTGGCGTCCTTCGCGTTCCAGCGCCGCGGCACGCGTCAGCTCGGCGGTTGCACGCTCGCTCATTCCCTGCTTACGGTAGACCTGACCGAGTTGGAAATGGAGGCCGCTGTTGCCGGGATCAGCAGCGACGGCTTGTTCCAGTTCCTTTTGCGCGAGCGGTAGCTGGCTGCGACGGGCGTAGAGCTTGCCCAGCGCGCCGTGGATCTTGCCATCGGTCGGAGCGAGGGTTTCGGCCTGCCCGAGGAGTGTGAGGGCTTCGTCGAGCTGATTGCGGTCCGCCAGGAGAATACCGAGGTTGAGCAAGGGTTGTTCACTGGGATGGGCCGATCCCTGCGTCCAGGCGATGGCCTGACGGTAGCTTCGGATGGCATCCTCCGGCTGATTGAGGCCCTCGTAGGCCAGCCCAAGGTTGTCGGCGGATTTGACCGAATGCGGCAGAAGCTGGAGAGCTTTCCGGAAGCTGCTGACGGCCTCGGCAAAGCGGTTTTCCGTGTACTTGATGCGGCCAAGGGCATACCAGGTCTCGCCGTCAGCGGGGTTGCGGCGCACGGCTTCGGTCATCCATTTGTCAGCGTCGTCGTAGTCGTTCAGCAGCACGTAATCCAGGGCGACGGTGCGGAGATCTTCGGCGGAGGGTGGCGTGATCCCGGCGGCGCGGGTGAAGACCTGGAGGGAATCCCTGGGCTTGTTTTCGTGAAACAGGGTGGAACCGAGCAGGTACAGGGCTGCCGCCGAGTCCCGATGCGCGGCGAGGTAGGGGCGCAATCTCTGCTCGGCTTCAGGCCAGCGGCCAGCGTCGAAGGCGGCCCGGATCGGTACGAGCGCGGAGTCCGGGGCTGGAAGCCGGCCCGCGGGCTGCACAGATTGTGCAAAGCCGAGAGAAAAGGCGCCCGCAAGAACGACAAGCCAGGGTCGAGAAAAGCGATGCAGAAGACTCCTCCTGGGGTCGAAACAAGTTCTGGTTGGGGCAACGATAACAAGATTCGCTTGACAGTGTTGAAGCGCGCTTCATAGTATGCTGCCGAACCTTGTAAACGTTTTCAAGCGGTGATAGCTCGACGTTTGAGATCGAATGGCAGTCTTGGGCTGCCAGCAACTTGTTGGCATTCGCGCTCTCGAAGGCGATTGCTTTGCTGTTCTTTAGGAGGCAGGATGAAGCAGTTTTTTTGTAGCCGGACGTGGCTTTTGCTGCTGCTGGCTGTGTTTACGCTGGGTGGTGTGACGGCGATAGCGCAGTCCTCACGCGGCGCCATGGCGGGTAATGTTACGGATCAAACGGGCGCGGTGATCTCGGATGCGGTCATTACCGCCACCAACCAGGCGACTGGGGGAAAGAACACCACGAAATCAACCTCCTCCGGCGCCTACCGCTTCCCTGACCTGCCCCTTGGCAGCTACACGGTAGTGGCGACAGCCCCAGGGTTTTCGACTTCGACGAACACGGGCGTGCTGGTGCAGGTGAATAATATCGCCGGCCTGGACATCAAGCTGCAACCAGGCGCGGTGACGGAGTCAGTCACTGTAGATGCCAGCGGTTTGCGGCTGGAAACGCAGTCTTCGGACATAAGCGGTACCGTATCCGCCAGGCAGATCGAGGATCTGCCCCTGCCCGTGCAGCAGCAGATGCGCGCTCACCGGGGCGAGCCGGCCGCAGCCGACCAGCCCGGCGTCTCGGACACCAAGCGTCGCACCCTTCTCGA
>CAXTGN010000045.1:0-1962 GCA_964243455.1 uncultured Acidobacteriaceae bacterium | reverse complement strand
CCCTGGCGCAGGGCGTCGGCGGCCTCCGGTCTCCGGAGACGTTTGTGTTTCTGTTGCCTGGAACGACGGGTCCCGGCAGCGCCACGACCGGAGGCGGCGGTCAGGGCAACAATGGCGTCTTTCTTTCCCGATTGAGCGGCGGCCAGGCGTATGGCGCCGAGGTCCTGCTGGACGGTGCGAGCATTCAGCGAAGCGAGAATGGGTCGTCGTTTGATGAAACGTCTCCCTCCATTGAAGCGCTGCAGGAGTTCAAGGTCACGACATCGACACCGTCCGCCGAGTTTGGGCGCACGACGTCGGGCATTGAGAGCTTTTCGACCAAGCAGGGTACAAATGCGTACCATGGCACCGCGTTTGCCCTGATCAAGAATCGCGCCTTCGACGCAAACAGTTGGTTCAACAACGGCTTCGCCGCGATGGATTGCCAAGGCGTTTCCGAGATCAACTGCGCGTACAAGAAGCCGCAGGACAGCAAGTTCGATTACGGTGGGGTACTCGGTGGACCGGTATCCATTCCGCACCTGTACAACGGACATGACCGCACCTTCTTCCTGTTTGCGTGGGAGCAGTATCGCTTCTTCCAGGGCGGCGTCATCAACTCCACGGTGCCTACCGCAACCGAACGCGGGGGCAACTTCAACGACGTTCTGGGCGGGATCGTTCCGGGTGGAACGCCGTACAACGGGCAGTCGGTCTTCCTGAACCCGTGCACGAACACACCCGTGCTGTACAACCAGATCTTCGACCCGTCGACCAGCCAGCAGGCTGCGGGCAGCCCCGGTGTTTTCTGCCGTACACCGTATGCCAACAACCAGATTCCCACATCGCAGTTCAGCCCCACGGCGCAGAAGCTGATTGCCGGCCTGCCCCTACCGAATCAGGCGCCCCAGAGCACGGACGTCAACGGCTACCTGAACAACTACGCGTACCAGGGTATTACGCCCACCTACAACACCACGTACACGATCCGAATCGATCACAGCATCGGCCAGCGCAGCAAGATTTTTGGAAGTTACAACACGCGGCAGAACTACCGTCTCACCGGCCAGCCGGACTTCCCGGTTCCTTACAACAACAATGGCAATCCGCAGACCTTCACCACGCACTACGGTCGTGCAGGCTGGGACTACACGGTCACGCCCACGCTGCTGAACCACTTGAACCTTGGCTATAACCGCACGAATAGCAACAACATCAGCTCCTCATACGGCAGCAGCACGACGGCGAGCACGCTGGGCGTTGCGAACGATTACTCGAAGTTTTATCCGCTCGTTATCTTCCCGAGCCCTGACCAGCCGTCCACCTGGGGCGAGCAGTCAGCCGGCATCAACGTCGATAACGGGATCCGTGTCAACGACATCGTGAGCTGGGCTAAAGGCCGAAACAGCATCCGGTTCGGTGTGGATTACCGGCATCAGCAGTACTCCACCAACCTGTACAACACCGATACCTTCAACTTTTACCGGGATCAGACGGCTGCTGTAAGCAACAGCTGCTGCAGTTCGGGAAGCTCGATCGCCAGCTTTCTCACCGGAGAGGTGGGGAACGGCAGCCAGGCTGTTGTCAACGTCAACCCCCGCTGGAAGTCCTTCTACATAGGCGGCTTCATTCAGGATGACATCAAGCTCAGCAACAACCTGACGGTCAACGCCGGTGTGCGCTATGACGTGGATCTTCCTCGTCATGAGGCGCTGAACCGCACCTCCGACTTCAGCTTCACAGCGCCCGATGCGGCTGCGGGCGGGCTCCCCGGCGCAATCGAGTTCGGGACCACTTGCGGCAGCGGCTGCAATACGGCCTGGGCGAGCACCTGGTACAAGGACATCGCACCGCGCGTCGGGTTTGCCTATGTACTTCCGGGCACAGATGGGAAGGCCGTCCTTCGCGGCGGCGGTGCTATCATCTACGGCCCGCTGCAGTACAACGACTTCGGTGGCAGCATGCTGCAGGGGTACCACCAGG
>CAXTGN010000044.1:0-17119 GCA_964243455.1 uncultured Acidobacteriaceae bacterium | reverse complement strand
TTCACTTCCGAATTGGCTCCCGCGAGCGCGTCAATCATCTGCTCGACCCCGGATACGAGATCGTCGACACAGGCCTTCGTTCGACTGATCCGCTCGATTTTTGCGATCTGAAGCCGTACAAGAAACGTCTTGCCGAAGCGCAGCGTAAGACCGGCCTGGACGACGCCATCCTGAACGCCACGGGCACCCTGGAAGGGCAGCCACTCGTGCTGAGCGTCATGGAATACGGTTTCATCGGCGGCTCCATGGGCTCGGTGGTCGGGGAGACGATCGCCCGCGCTGTGGACCGCGCCTACGACACAAAGACGCCGCTCCTCATCGTCTCGGCCTCCGGCGGCGCCCGCATGATGGAAGGCATCGCCAGCCTGATGCAGCTTGCCAAGATCTCCAGCGGCCTTGCCCGGTTGGACGACGCCAGGATCCCGTACATTTCCCTAATGACTGACCCGACTACCGGGGGCGTCACAGCCAGCTTTGCCATGCTCGGCGACCTGAACATCGCTGAACCCGGCGCCCTGATCGGTTTCGCCGGTCCCAGGGTGATCGAGCAGACGATTCGGCAGAAACTGCCAGAGGGCTTCCAGCGTTCCGAGTTCCTGCTGCAGCACGGCTTTCTGGACGCCGTCGTTCCCCGTAAGGAGCTCAAGCCCTACCTCGCCCAGGCGCTTGTCTGGATGTCCGGAGCAGGGCCAGTTCCCGCAAAACAAAGCGCCTGAAGCAGTGTACGAAGGCTTCTCGCGCGGTCGGCTAACCTGAAGGAGCTGTGGTCGAGGCGCAACCATCCCGTACTGCCCTGCGCGTCGCCCTGCGTCGCGCGGCACACCAACTTGTGGACGCTCCGCCTCTCGTCTTTTCCGACCCGTTCGCCGTGGCGATCCTTGGCGAGGAAGGTGCCGAGGAGGTTCGGCGCACTCCGGACACCGCGCGTAAGCCCTTCTCCGCAGCCTTGCGCTCCTGGATGGTCGCCCGGGCGCGCCTTGCGGAAGATGTTCTTGCGAAAGCTGCCGCCGAGCGATCCGACGCCCTGCAGTACCTTGTTCTTGGCGCCGGCCTGGACACCTTTTCTCTGCGCAACCCGTACCCGCACGTTCAGGTATTTGAGGTGGACCACCCCGCGACACAGGCGTGGAAACGCGAGCGTCTCGCTTTAGCACGTCTGAGCCTGCCATCCAGCGCTCACCTGGTTCCGGTGAACTTTGAAACCCAGTCACTGGAGTCACAACTTGTTGGTGCCGGCTTCAACCCGAACCTGGCGACCGTCACGGCGTGGCTCGGCGTGGTTCCCTATCTCACTCCGGACGCCTTTCGGGCGACCTGCCGTGTTCTCGGGAGCTTTGCTCCGGGCTCGCACATCGTCTTCGACTACGGCCAGCCCCGGGCGGTACTTCCGCCCGTGGAGCAACTCATGCACGATTCGCTTGCCGCTCGGGTCGCGCAGGCAGGTGAGCCCTTTCAGCTCTTTTTTACGCCTGCCGCGCTGGCCAAAGAGATCAGGCGGCATGGCCTGAAGGTCGTGAAGGACCTGGGCAGCCAGGAGCTGAACGCAGAGTACTTCGCCCATCGCACTGACGGGCTGGGCTTGCGCGGCACCTCCGGGCGGCTTTGCCACGCCGTCACGCTGTGACCCCCGTAATGAGAGAATGGTAGATTGGCGGTCGCGCTTGTTGCAACCTGGCTCGTGCCTGCCGTGAGCGACCATGCAATACCAAGAAGCCCTCGAAATCCTCCGTATGCTAGGCCCCGAGCTTCGGACAGGCAACGCCCTGGTTCCTGGCTCCCTGCCGCGCAAGTTTTCGCTCGACCACATCCGTGTGCTGCTGGCGGCTCTCGGTAACCCGCAACAACGGTTTCCCGCGGTTTTGATTGCCGGGACCAACGGCAAAGGCTCCACGGCCGCCACCCTTGCCTCGATCTGCCAGGCTGCCGGGCTGCGCACCGGCCTGTACACCTCGCCGCACCTCCTGCGCGTGAACGAGCGCATTCGCGTGAACGGCGAAGAGATCCCGGACGCTGACTTTGGGCAATGTTTCGGGCAGGCGTACACCACGGCAGAACGGCTGGTGGCACGTTCCGAACTCCCGCATGTTTCCAGCTTCTTTGAACTCCTTACGGCTACTGCCTTTCTGCACTTCGCTGCTCAGGCGATCGAAATCGCCATCCTTGAAGTTGGTTTAGGGGGGCGTCTTGATGCCACCAATGTGGTGGACCCCCTTGTGTCTGTGATTACCGACATCGGTATCGACCACACAGAGTTTCTCGGCAACACGGTTACCGAGATCGCCCGCGAGAAGGCGGGCATCCTGCGTTCGAACGGTGTCCTTGTGACGCTTTCGCAACACCCTGACGCCAATGCCGCCATCGGCGAAATGGCCGTTGCGCTCCAGGTGCGCGGCGTTGATGCTTCCCGCTGTCTTCCACCTCGGGGCTTTACCGGCCAGCCCTTACCGATGCCGCATCTCCTTCCACCTTCCCCAGCCTCCCTGCCCTTATCGGCAAGGCAGGGAAATACTTTAGCTGCGTTCAACCGAAATGAGCTGGAAGGTCCTGCCCCGGTGGCCCATGCCGCTTCGGGCGGATCTCTGCTGCCCACGCCGCCTGCCGACGAAACGCGGGGGACCTCGCCGCTGGGCAGAAATCGCTATCCGCTCTCGATCGACGGTCAGGTTCTGCAGGTCGACTCACCGCTGGCCGGCCAGCATCAGCAGCGCAATCTGGCGCTTGCCCTAGCAACTGCACTGGAACTTCGCGCCAGTCATGGCTTCGCGATCCCAAATGCTGCGGTAGAAGCCGGGCTCCGCAACACGCACTGGCCGGGTCGCCTGGAGTGGATCGCCCCTCTTGCCGGCGCATCCCGACCGCACGCGCCGCTGCTTCTCGATGTCGCTCACAATCCCGCAGGCGCGTGGGCCTTGCGAGCGGCGCTGGCACAACTGCCGGAAGACCAGCCCAGGACTCTGGTCTTCTCCTGTCTTGCTGACAAGCAGGTCGACGAAATGACGCGGATTCTGTTTCCGCTCTTCGACTCGACCTCCGGCGATCCCGCGCGTCGCCGCGACCACATCGTGCTGGCCCCTATCGCCAATTCCCGGGCCGCCACGGTGGACCAGTTACTTGCCGCCGCGCACGCCCTGGATGTACCGGCTCATGCCGCGCCACACCTCCATGCCGCGCTGCAGCAGGCCCAGGCGCTTACGCCGGTGGACGGCGTCGTTGTGGCTACCGGCTCTGTGTATCTGATCGGGGAACTTCGCGCCCTTGCCCTGGCACAGGACCTGCCGGTACCTGCGTAGTGGCGCTCTGGGATCCAGTACCTGGTCAGGGCCGTTTAGCATAGCGGGATGACTGACCCCGAGCTGCTCCGCCATCTGGAGCCGCCTGATGTTGCAAGTTCTGCCGGCACACAGCCGTCCCTGTTCTTCCGCTGGCTGACCTATTTTTTGATCATGCCGCTGGTCGCGCTCGCAACAATCTTTTTCGGGTCATTATCGCTGTTATGCGGTTTATGGGATGCGAGTGGCCGTCAGCAGCACTGGGTGGCACGACAATGGGCGCGCGTCCTCCTGCGCCTCGCGCTTTCCCCTGTGACGGTGGAACATCCGGAGCGACTCCGTGGTCTGGAGGCAGCCGTGTTCGCTGCCAATCACCTCAGCTATTACGACACGCCCGTGCTGTTCGCGAAGCTGCCGGTTCAGTTCCGGATTCTGGCCAAAGCCGCGCTTTGGAAGCTGCCCTTTATCGGCTGGTACCTCCATCGTTCGGGCCAGGTGTCGATCGACCAAAGCTCCGCACGCGCCGGGGTCGCCAGCCTTGGCAGGGGTGTAAAGACGCTGCAATCCGGCCTGCCGCTCGTGGTGTTTCCGGAGGGCGGCCGTACCGCGTCAGGTGAGATGCGACCTATGGCCGCCGGCGCGGCCTGGATGGCCCTGAAGGCCCAGGTGCCGCTCGTTCCGATCACGCTGGTCGGCACCTATGAGTTGCTGCCCATCCATGTTTACGCGTTAAACCCAAGGCCGCTCAAGCTGATTGTCGGAGAGCCCATATCGACCGTCGGCCTTACCACCCGTGATGCCGAACAGCTCACCGAGCAGTTGCGGGCAGCTATCCACCTCACCTACATCGCTGAGCAAATGCGGGACGTTGGCGCAGTGAGATGAAGTGGGGGCAAGCATCAGGGTTCCACGCGCGTGTAAAGAGCGGGCAACGATGCCGTCTTCTTACGCTGCGCGACGCTTTGCGCCAGTTCTTGATTTGGGCGTTCGCGATGGAGCCTCCAGGCCCTCTACGGTCGCAAGGCTCGCCCTTAAAGCGTCGAGATCATGAAGGTAGTCCTGCGCCGGGATCTCATCGAGAATCTCGTGCAGTTCTGTCGTAAGCGAGCCGGTGAGCTTGCCTGATGTCCGCAGATGGTGCATCAGCATGCAAAGCTGATCCTCACGTTGCGCGATGGAGCGCAGGGTGTACAACAACGAATTGATACGGTAGTACACCTGGGCTGGCTGGACAGGAGCAGCACCTGTCCGTTTTACGGCTGACTTTATCGCCATCTCCTGCCTCCTTCGCTCCCGGATAGGATGCCGTGGCCGGTATCTCCGGGTTTCTCCCGCGATTCTACCCGGTTCTTCTACAATCAGCGCCATGATCGCGCATATCCGCGGGCAGATTCTCTCCAAGCACCCCACCACCGTTGTCCTCGACTGTGGCGGGGTGGGGTACGAGCTCGCCATCTCCGTCACTACCTACACCGAGTTGAAGGACCCGGGTGCGACCGCGGCCCTCCATGTGCACACGCATGTGCGGGAAGACGCCCTTCTGCTCTTCGGCTTTCACGACCTGACCGAGAAGCGACTTTTTGAGAAGCTGCTGACTATCTCCGGCATCGGCCCCAAGCTCGCCATCACCGTCCTCAGCGGCATTGCCGCCGAGCGTCTGGTCACAGCCATACGGTCGGGCGATCACGGCAGCCTCACCCGTGTGCCCGGCATAGGGAAGAAGACCGCGGAGCGCGTCATTCTGGAGCTAAAGGACAAGCTCGACGATTTGGCAGGTCTTGTGCCCGCCACGTCCGAGGCGACGCGGCCTTCACTGGGTGCCGTGGCAGAAGACGTCCTAAGCGCGTTGACCAACCTCGGCTATCCGCGCCCGGCCGCGATCAAGGCGATCGAGAACGCCAGCAAGGACACTCACGTCACGTCAGATTTCGAACAACTCTTTCGCGCAGCGATCGCGGCGATCCGCTAGCCTACTTCGCCTCGACGCAAAAGTGCAAAGCTTTCCGCATGTCGACTTGCGCCTACATGGGCGCGATACATGTTTGGAGCTGTGGTCCATCAAGGTAGCATTGCGATTCTGTAAACTTCTCCAATCAGGCACGTTCCAAGACACTTCAGGGAGGCTCATGCGCAGATTTGCCCACATCGTTTCGACAGTGCTTCTGTTGGCTTCCTTTGCCCTGCTCTTGGAATCCCGTGCGTTCGCCTATGTCGATCCGGGTTCCGGTCTTCTGATCACGCAGACCATCGGCGCCGTGTTCACCGCCGCAGCTCTCTGGTTTCGCAAACGGATCCGCAACGTCTTCCGCTCGCCACAAACGGCTGAAAAGCCCCACGGAAGCGAGTAGGGCTAGCCTTCCTTGCCACTGCGACCCATTGTGCAAGATCCAGGTGGAGTTTCGGTTCTGGACGATTCGGGAAACACGAGGTCCTGGACAAGGGTCTACAGCAGTTTTGCCACCCCGAAGGCAAAGCACCTGCTCAGGACTCTGCTGCTTGCTCTTACCCCGGCAATGCTGTGTTTCACGCCAATCTGCGCCCCATTTCTTTCGCTGAACCACCGATTCCTCTACCACCAGGACGGCTCGGCTTCGACGGTCCTGTTGGCGCTTCTGGCAAACATCGGTGTTGTCTGGCTTGGGTTCGCCATTCTCTTCGAAGTGGCCGAGCGCGTGAGCTTCCTGCGGGTAGCTATCTGGTCAATCCTGGCCTTGTTTCTTCCGTGGCTGCTGTTGAGGGCCTACAGCGCGTTGATGTACAAGACGCTCCCGCCCGGTCTGGTCCGGGGAGCCCGCCTTACTGCTGTGCTTCTGCTCGTTGTTGAGGCGCTGCTCTGGAAACGACTGGTGCGGCCTCACTTCGCTCGCATCCTCTCTGCCGTGCAGAGATTGACCCTGCTAAGTTCTGTGGGATGGCTGATCACTCTGGCTCAACTCTGCTCGTACGCCGTGACAACAGGCGCACTTAACGCCCCGCCGACGTTGCACCGTTCGACTATGGCTGGCGCGGAAGCCGCCAGGCCGCGGATCGTCTGGATCATCCTGGACGAACTGGGGTACGATCCAGCCTTCGCCCATCGGCTACCCGGTTTGCAGTTGCCGGCCTTTGACGCCCTTGCGGGGCAGTCCACGCTGTTCACGCAGGCGATTGCCCCAGGGCTGTATACCGAGCAGGTCGTACCGGCCCTGCTTGTCGGGTCGCCTGTCCCCTTTGTCGCGTTGAACGCCTCAGGGCAGTTCTTCTTCAGGAAGGCCCAGAGTGCCCCATGGCAAACCCTGGCGGAAACAGGCACGATCTTCGGGGATGCCCTGGGAAGGAACTACACCACCGCCGCCATCGGTTGGCATAATCCGTATTGCCGATTGCTCGCGCCGTCCCTGGACCACTGCTTCTTTTCCTCGAGAGCAAACTCGGTCACACCCGACTTCGACACCCAGAGATCCTTCCGCTTCAATCTGCTGGCGCCGGCCCGACATCTCCTTCGCAACCTCAGAGAGCAGGACCCCTACCGGACCGCAGATGCGCAGGAAGCCTCGGCTCACATCCAGGACCTCGAGCGTCTTGTCGGGGCCACCGACGCTCAGATCCACGCTGGTACGGCAGATTTTCTATTCATCCACCTGCCCATCCCACATCCCTCGGGGATCTATAGCCGTGCCCGGTCTGCCTTCGATACCTCGGGCAGGACGTCCTATGTCGATAACCTGGCGCTCGCCGATCGCGTTCTGGCCCACCTGCGCGACGAACTGAAAGCTGCCGGCACATGGGATTCCAGCGTCGTCGTTTTGATGGGCGATCACTCCTGGCGCACCATTCAGCAATGGGAACCGACTCGAAGCTGGACAGCGGAGGATCAGCTGGCCAGCGATGGTGGGGGGTATGACCCTCGTCCGGCTTACCTGGTAAAACTACCCGGCCAGCAAACCGCAGCACAGGTGAACCAGCCTTTTCCCACGATCCGGACCCGCGCCCTCCTGGACGTCATCATGGCAGGGACGGTCCGTACATCCGACGATCTCGCACGCTGGGTTGCGCGGCAGCCGATCGTCACCAGTAGAGTTCGCTAGGCCCGGCGCCGGTAACGCAGGGCAAACTCATAGCCCGTATTGGGCGGGTACAGCTCGGCGGCTAGACGCAGTCGATCGGCCAGGGCCCCGGGCGCCAGCAGCGGGTAGTCCCGCTCCCTCAATTCGCTGTAATCGAAGTCGAGCGCCAGGGAGAGCAGATAGATCGCCACGGCATCGGAAAAGGCCGTCTCGGCGAAAGCACCCCGCTCCTTCTCGTTTACAACATTCTCAGCTGCCGCGCTCAACGCCGGAAGCACGCTTTGTGCAGGGACGCCTGTCCCGAAACTTCGACCCGTGCTCACACCGGAGCCGAAGGCACGGGCGCGGCGTGAACTGGCTGGCGTCGCTGGGGGCTCCGGTTCCCAGTCGGCTGGACGGCCGAGGGCCAGATTACGCGCCTCCCATGCATCCAGGCTGGTCTCGCCACGCACATGGCTGAGCGCCTGCTGCCAGACGAGCTCGGCGAAACGCTCCGGCACGCCGGCCTCGTCCACATACGCGTGGGCGACGTTGATAAAGAACTCAAAACTGAGCGCAAAGCGATCGCCCATCAGCCGGGTGGAGATGAACACACCACGATGGCCGTGCTCGAGGTCCACGTTGCGGTGGCAGATCGCCGCCTCGCTCAGATCTTCCGTCCAGGCCGGGGCCACCATGGCCTGATCCGGTCCGTCAGTCCGGCTGCGGCGCGGCAACTCAGTCATGTCCGGTTCACGCAGCGCGACGGGGACGAAGAAATACGTGTTGCCCTTTAGCGCCTTGGCGATTGCCTCCGGTACGGCCTCCAGCATGCGATCGAGGTCCGGCCCGGGTACGCCGGTCTCGCCGTATGTGGCAAATCGCACCCCGTTCGGGGAGCGGCGCTCCTCGGTCTCACGTGCTATTTGTGACGCCCTCACAAGCGTCACACCCTGTCCATCTCCCGCACCTTCGACCATCGGTCTATTCTATAACTTGATGGCTTCTGTACATCATGTCGAGAAGGCGCGTGGCGAGGGCACGATCTTTGGGATCCCCATGGGCGACCTCGGCCTGTTCCAATCCATCCTGATTGGTCTGGCTACCGGCATGGCGGCCTTCTTTCTGGGGACCTTTCTCGCTATCATTGGCTTCGGCATCTACGCCGGCGTCAGTCATCAGGCGGTGGACTTCGCGAAAACCTACAAGCGGGTCGGCTTTCCCCTGGGCCTCGTAGTCGGTGTGCTCGCGTTGACCTTTCTGGGCATACAGTGGCTCCGCCGCCTCGCCCGCCGAGGCAAGAACGCCTAACTTCACCCCCCTTTCCCGCCTTGATCTAATCCGCTAGGCCGTATGATGAGCCTTAATCCCTTCAACCGGAGCAAGGCATGACGCGTGGGTTTCGCCGCCTTTCTGCAGCTGCAGCAGTCCTTTCCTTGCCACTTGGACCTTCTGCGGCGCAGCAGCCCGCTTCTCTGCCGTCGGTCGCGCCCGTCACCGCGCAGCATGACATGGTTGTGACGATCCACCATGAAGCCACGGACGCTGGCCTGGAAGTCCTGCGCCAGGGGGGAAACGCCGTCGATGCGGCCGTAGCCGTGGGCTTCGCGCTCGCCGTCGTTCTGCCGGCGGCAGGCAACATCGGTGGGGGAGGCTTCATGCTCATCCGCCCGGGTACCCCGCGCGGCATGGGTCAGATGCAGGACCTTGATCGGCCGCACTTCCTCGACTTCCGCGAAAAGGCGCCTGCCGCGGCCACCCGCGACATGTACCTCGACGCGCAGGGCAATGTGATCCCAAAAATGTCCACCGTTGGCGCCAAGGCCTCGGGCGTGCCCGGCACCGTCGCAGGCCTGGTCTACGCCGAGCAGCACTTCGGTAAACTAAGCCTCCCACGCGTCATGCAACCGGCGATTCGTCTGGCCGCTGACGGCTGGGTGCTGACCGCGCCCGAAGCGCACGACCTCACCTCTGGCCGCCTGGAGGTCTCCCCCGGTTCCCACCGGATCTTCCAGCGCGACGGCAATTACTACGCGGTGGGCGACCGTTTCAAACAGCCCGAACTCGCCCGAACGCTTGAGCACATTGCCGCCAACCCCGACGACTTCTACCACGGCGTGATGGCGCAGCAGATCGACAGCTTCGAGAAGGCCAACGGCGGCCTGATTACCGCCGCTGATCTCGCCGCGTACCAGGTGAAAGATCGTGAGCCGCTTGTCGGTCATTACCGAGGGCTTGAAGTCATCACCTCGCCGCCTCCAAGTTCCGGCGGCATCGCCCTGCTGGAAACCCTGAACATCCTCTCAGGCTATGACCTCGCCAAGGCCGGTCAGGACCGCTCGCCCGCGCAGATCCATCTCATCACCGAGGCCTTCCGCCGCGCCTACCTAGATCGCGCCGAGTACCTTGGCGACCCCGACTTCAACCAGATCCCGCTCGAAGTGATGGCGGCGCAGCCCTACGCCGACGGGTGGCGCCAGACCATCGACCCGAGCAAGCCAACGCCCTCCAAAGATCTCGTTCGCCCGGCCGGCTTCCTCCCGTTACCACCTTCTGCGCAGCCCGCTCCGCACGAGTCGCCCCAGACCACGCATTTCTCGGTCGTGGACAGGGATGGCAATGCCGTTGCGATGACCTACACGCTCAACTTTGGCTTCGGCTCTGGCGTTACGGTCGACCCACTAGGCTTCCTGCTCAACGACGAGATGGCCGATTTCGCCAGCAAGATGGGCGTACCCAACGGCTTCGGCCTGATCCAAGGGCCAGCGAATGCCATCGCGCCCGGCCATCGCCCGCTAAGCTCCATGACGCCCACAATCGTCGCGGAACCCAGCATCTGCCCCCACACATCCCACCCCAACGGAGCCAACGGCAAGGCCGTTCCCATGGGCCACGGACCCGTCTGCCGCATCGGTCAGCTGCGCCTGGTGCTCGGGTCCCCCGGCGGCTCTACCATCATCACGACTGTGGCTAACGATCTGATCAGCGTCATCGACAATGGGCTGAACATCCAGGCCGCTGCCGATGCCCCCCGGTTTCATCATCAGTACCTGCCCGACTACCTTGAGTTTGAGCAGAGCTTCCCGCGTGCCATTGTCTCCGCCATGGAAAGTGCCGGGTATAACGTGCGCCATGCCGTCGCCAAAGACGAGTTTGCGCCGACAAGCTGGGGCGACAGCGAACTTATCGCCCGCGACCCCAAAACGGGCCAGCTCTCCGGCGGCCAGGACAAGCGTCACGCCTTCGGCAAAGCTGCCGGCGATTAAGCCTGGCTTTGCATTCTCAAACAATGAAGACTCCCTTCCGCGTCCTGCTTTTCCTGTGCCTTCTGATTGGCCGGCTTCATGCTGCTCCTGTGCTCGGCTACAAGGTCGTCGCCAAATATCCGCATTCAACGGCCAGCTACACAGAGGGATTCCTCTACCTCAACGGACTCTTCTACGAGGGCACCGGCCTCCAGGGCCATTCGCAGATTCTCGCCATCGAACCGGAGACCGGCACGGTCTCGCAGCACATCGACATTGCTCCGCAGTACTTCGGCGAAGGCATCGTCGACTGGGGACCCAACATCCTCGAATGGACATGGCAGTCGCACGTCGGCTTCGTGTACGACCGCTTCTCCCTGCGAGTTCTGCGGCAGTTCCACTACACCGGCGAGGGCTGGGGCATGACCCGCACAGCCAAGGAGCTCATCACCAGCGACGGAACGGCAACGCTGCGCTTCCGCAACCCCAACACCTTCGCCGAGACGCGGCACATCGTTGTGAAGGACGGCTCAAAGCTCGTCGACTAGCTGAACGAGCTTGAGTTCATCAAAGGCCGCATCTACGCCAACGTGTGGCACTCGGACCGCATCGTCTGCATCTCGCCGCGAGACGGCCGCGTTCTGGCCTGGATCGATCTAAGCGGCATCCTGCCGGAAAGCGAGCGTGTCAACGCCGAATCGGTTCTCAACGGTATCGCCTACGACGTCGGGCACGATCGGCTATTTGTAACTGGCAAGCAATGGCCGTGGGTCTTCGAGATCAAACTCACCCCCGGGAACAAAACCAGCTCAGGAACCCGGTAGGCGTTGTACAGCTTTGCCCTGCACTCAAGGGCGCTGAAGGTGCTGAACGTGGACGGGCCCAAGGTCGCTAACCACGAAGGTAGACGACCCAGGATTTCGTCTGCATCAACACAAACGCCTTTGCCGCGCCTGACCAAAGGCTTTCTAGGCCAGATCAGCTGTTCGACAGGAACCTCGACACGCCAGAAGGCGTAAAGCACGCTGTATCTGTCGCAGCACGCGCCACCAACGCCGTACTCAAAGTGGCGCATGCCCATTCGGCCACGCTGGAAGGCATCGGCGCGCCGGCAACACACATTTTTGGCGAGAGCTTCTCCACGGTCGCCCCGCTACGCTACGGCAACTACGTGGCCAAGATCGGTTTCGCGCCCGGCTCAGGAAGTCTGAAGCAACTTACCGGCAAATCCGTCGATCTCGGCGCGGATTACAACGAGCTGGAAGAATTGCTCAAACAGTTCTTCCGTCATGAAAGCGCTGTGTGGGACGTCAAGGCACAGCTTGCGCTCGCACCCGAGAAGCCAGACATCGAGGAGAAGGACAAGAACTTTCCCATCGAGAAGGTTGACAAGGTGTGGCCCGAGGACAAGAGCCCTTGGCAGACCGTGGCGCGGGTCACCGTCACCCCGCAAGACACATACTCCGACCAGCGACAACTTTTCGTGGATGAGCGGCTCTCCTTCAGTCCGTGGCACGCTCTGGAAGCACACCGGCCTTTAGGCGGCATCATGCGCTCGAGGCAGAAGGCCTACGAGGAAGCCATCAAGTATCGCGCCCAACGCAACGAACGCGAACGGGCGGAACCGGAAAGCATTGACGAAATGCCCGCATAGCAGACAGGCGCGACCCATGTCGGGCCGCGCCCTCATCTTTCTGCAAACTAGTAGCTGGGTTGTCCGGGCACAGGCACCGTCAACCAAGGCGACCACGATACGCTTGGCCCAAACACACTGGAACAACTGCCGGTCGCGGTTGGGCCGGCTGGACAACTCCACCAGTTCTCCGTCGCGATCACGGGGCCAACCCCCAGATTTCCTACACCCACGCCCGTTCCGTTCAGTGAGTTGAACTGCACCTGAACGGGAACTGCGGGAATGTTTACCGTCACGTCATAGGCTTCGTTCTGGATGTGGTTTCCAACCACCATGTTTCCCGCTTGCGGCGTCAGCGAGTACAGGTTGATGCCCGCCGTTCCCGGCGTCGCTGCGTCCTCTGTATCCGGGCCATTGCCGACCACTGTGTTCCCGATCAGCACGTTCTCGCTCAGGTTTTGAAATGGAGCGTGCGCATGGAGCGCGATACCGGGAAGTCCATTCTCAGCCACGTAGTTATCTACGGCGATGTTGCCGTACGACATGGTTCCCGGCGCGGAGGCAAAGATGCCCACGCCCGAACCGCCGCCGTTCAACAATCCATTCCTCGTGGAACGGTTACCGTAAGCCGTATTGCTGTACACGCCATAGGCATAGCGGAATCCGGGGATGGGCGTAGGCTTGGTCGCTGTTCCATAGGGCACATGCGAGGCCATGGTGATGCCGCAGGCATAGCCGTTCTCGCTCACCGTGTTGAGGCTGACCAGATTATGGTGCGTCGGCCCCGTGTCATCGGAAAGCAACACGCCGCCGGAGTTACCCACCACCGTGTTGTTGGTCACAATCGAGTGGTTGGACCCCAGCAGATGAATGCCTTCGCCGCAGTCACCCTGCTCATTGGTCTCAAACGCATCCAGCCCCGGGCACGAACCGCCGGAGAGGCTCTTGTTATTGCCCGTCACCACGTTGTTCGACACACTCACGACCGAGGCATCCAGCACCAGCACACCCTCGTACTTCGCGTTGCGGATGGTGAACCCGGAGATGTTCACATTGCTCAGACCGGGCGCGCTCATGCCGTCCACAAAGAACCCACGCTTCAACCCCGTGGCATCCAGGATCGCATTGTCGGTTGTGATCGAAACAGACTTCGTGATGGTGATGCTCTCGTTGTAGGTGCCAGGGCCGACCTTGATCGTGTCCCCCGGCGCCGCTGCCCCAACTGCCGTAGCGATGTGCGCGTAGCACGGCCACGCCCCATTGCTGCTCACACACAGCGTGGCCGCACGGCCGGCAAGCGAACCCATCGAAACGCCGAACGCCGCCATACAGAAGGCTAGATTCTTCAAATTCATGATTGTCTCCAAGAACGGTCCTGCTACTCGCGAGCCATGGCCGATGCCGCCCGCACAGCACGCTCTCTCAAGCGCGCAAGGTGAAGCACTCCGCAAATGCAACAAGTTTTTCCGACAGAGCCGGTCTAGCGCCGTCTCGCTCCGTTGTGCCAACGTCGCTGCCTTAGACGCCGGCTGCACTTCGCTGTCACGCAATAAGCGGCTCGAACAACTTGTAGCCCGACCGTGTGTTCTGGGCAACAGCAAACCGCCGGGTGTCGGCAGACACCGACATGCTTACCCGGATGACACGCTCTCAGGAGTGGCGACTTTAGGCGGAAAGATCGCCCGCGCCCAGGCGTCGATGGAAAAAGTCAAACACTAGGCCGTACAGCCCATACGCGAGCTCCGGGTCATACCGTGGGCCTTCGTCGCGGAGGAATGCATGCGCTCCGTTGACTTCATACCACGCCAGCTTGATGCCCACTTCGTTCAACCGCTGCAACACCGTCATGCGTCCTTCCAGCGGCACATGCGGGTCCTGTCTGCCCCACACCATCATCAACTCACCCTTGATGTCACCGGCACGCATCAGCGAATCATCATGCTGCCCTTTGCCCAGCGACGCTTTGTGCAGGTCCGTCGCGTAGAAGCAGACTGTTCCACGCACGTCGGTTTCCAACGCCGCACGAAACGCCAGATGGCCGCCCAGGCAGATCCCCAGGGCGCCCAGCTTGCCTGTGCAATCCTCGCGGCTCTTCAGGTGGTCCAGCACAGCGCGTGCATCCGCGTCATAGCTCGCGACTTCCTTGGCATACTTCAACTCATTGCCGCGATCCGAGCCTGCCTGGTCATAAGCCAGTACCGTCCCCTGCGGCTCAAACTCGTGGAACACCTCCGGGATCGCGACGATGTAGCCGTGTCCGGCCAGCATCGCCGCCGTACGCCGGATCGGTCCGGTGACCTGAAAAATTTCCGTATAGAAGACAATCCCTGGGTACCGTCCGGGAGCAGACGGCCGCGTGATGTGCGTCCGCATCGGTCCCCACACTGTCGCTAACTCAACATGTTCTTCAATCACTGTCATCGCTCAGTCCCCGTGCTTGTGCTTTCCAGTCATCGAAGATTCGGATTGCATCGCCGCTTCCACTTCATCCGCCGTATGCGGCAGCGCAGCGATGAAGTCCACCAGCTTGCCGCTTGGGTCTACGTAGTACGTGTCTTCAATGCGCACACCGATCTTTTCTTCCGCGATATAGATGCCAGGCTCGATGGTAAACACCGCACCCGGTCCCCAAGGCTTGGTGGGATCGAATGGATCGTGCACATTGATGCCAACCGAGTGCCCAACGCTATGGATGAAGTACTTGCTCAGGCTTTCGCCGTGCAAGTCCTTGCCGTGCGAACCGATGTAGTCCCGCGCGGTCTTGTCCAGGTCGCGCATCGTCGTCTTGCCGGAAACAAACGACGCCTCCGCCGCATGTTGCGCACCGAGCACAATGTCGTAGATCTCACGCTGCCGCGGCGTGAAATGACCATTCACCGGCAGCGTGCGCGTTACGTCGCTCGCATACATGGAGTACTCGCCGGCGGCATCTGTCACCTCAACATCCCCGTCATGCATGATGTTCTCGTCCGCCATGTAGTGCAGCATGACAGAGTTGGCTCCCGAACCCACAATGGATGGATAGCTTGGCCGCTCACAGCCGTTCTCCTTCAGCTTGTAGTCAATCAATCCGCTGATCGTCCGCTCAGAAGCGCCCGGCTTCACAGCTTTCGTCTCCGCGAGGTGCGCCTGCACAGAGGCATCGGCAGCTTTCTTGAGCAAAGCGATCTCACCCGGAGACTTTGCCATACGCAGCGGCATAGTCAGCGTGCTCAGCTCCGTGGTGGGCGGGACGGGCCGCCCGAGAGATGCAGCCCACAGCTCCAGTGCGGCTTTGGCCTTGCGGTCGTCGGAAGCCGTGGCGATGTGCGCTCCTCGCGTTGTGCCGCTCGCCATCCGTACCAGCTCCGCCGGCAGGTCCTTGATCTGCCGAACCTCATCCACGCCCGCCATCGTCGCGGCATCGGCTGTCGCTGCGTCCAGCTTGACGCCCGTGTATAGCTCCATGCGCAGGTTGCGCTCGGGCAGAAACAGGATCTCGCGATACGGCTGAGCCTTCGTGACGGGTGTACCCGGAAGCAGTGACGTGTTGGCGGCGGGCGTGTACTCCGCTTCGATGAGCAGCGCCGCACCCGGCTCGTTCCATCCTGTCAGGTAATAAAAGTCATCGCTTTGTCGCCAGGAGAGGTATTCCTCGGCAGGAGCATCGGCGCCGAACAGCAGCGCGGCCCCACCCTTCATCTCCTCAGCAAGCGCAACGCGCCGCGCGTGGTACTCGGAAGTAGGCTGTTTTTCCAGCGCCGATACCGGGACACAGAACAAAAAGCAAAGAGCGGCTGCTACGCGAGAACGCATACGAACGGCACCTGGGGTTGAAAGATGGGTCCAGCATACTGCAACATCTCCGGAACTTTGCGGGCACAACGAGTCACGCACCTCGTGGCCGATGGACGAGCAATGACCGGATGCCCGGTCATCCGGAAAGGGCGTAGACTGAGCGCATGCGGTGGCTGCTGACCGTTGCGTTGCTTTGCTGCTGCGTCCCGCGACCCGCGCAGGCGCAACGCGGAGGAATGCACGGCAGTGGTGCAGGCCATGTGGGTGGCGGCGTCGGCTTCCACGGCGGTTTGGGCGGTGCCTCGCGCCCTGGTTTTACCGGGGGATCACGACCCGGCGCCTTTCGGTCTTCCGGTTCGACCCTGTTTCGCCCTGGCTACGGCTACCAAGCAACAGGTCGTTCCTATTCCGCGTTCCGTTATCCCGGCGGCTACCCATTCAGACCAGGGCGCTATCCGTACGGTGGTCGTCCGCGGCCGTTCTTCCCCGGCTACGCCTTTGCCGGCCCCCTGAACTTTGGCTACCCGGAGCCTTTCTGGGACTTCGCGGATTCATTTAGCTCCGATCAGGCACCCTATGGATCGCCACCTCCAGAGAGCGCCTACGGTGATCCCTCGGCAGAGCTCTCCCAGGCTCCCGCGAGCGATCCTTACCAGGGGCAGCCAGCCGACCCCTATCAGGGCCAGCCAATGCAGCCCTACGCGCCGCAAGCCCGGGACGGTAGCCAGCCCATGGTCTATGCCCCGTACGCCTATGCAAACGGGGGGTCACAGGCTACCGTGGTGACCTTGCCTGCGCCGCAAAGGGAAGAGGATGCGGTGACGCTGTTCTTCCGAGATGGCCGGCCGCCTGAGCAGATCCGCAACTACGCCCTGACCCGCCGGTCGCTGCTGATCACAGGACCTCGTATGCGCGAGATCCCGCTGGATGAACTGGACCTGGTCCTGACCGAGCGCGTCAACCGCGCGGCAGGTGTGGAGTTCCGGTTGCCTCAATCCAACGAACCACTCAACTGACCGCCGGACTGACCGCCCTCGCGCCTGCGCCCTCGTCCGCGTCCGCTGGCGAACCCTGATAATAGAACACGATGAGTCTGCTCGATAAGTTCCGAAAAAAGAGCCCTGCACCCGCAGCCGGCACTCCCACCCCCACACCGATTCCCGCACCCCC
>CAXTGN010000043.1:16062-17207 GCA_964243455.1 uncultured Acidobacteriaceae bacterium | reverse complement strand
GAGCGGCTTTGGCAGCAGGGAAGGGGTGTGCGACGGGCACTATTGTCGCTTCAGGGATGTGCAGGTGTCGTGCGCTGCACGTTGTCCGTTGTGCCTTGGGCGGGCGTCTCTTCGATCCTGTACCGAAGCCGGTTGCTCTCATCCTGGCGCGCCCGCTGGTGCATGTCGGCCACCTGTTTGGCCAGGTCGTGAGCGGTCGCCTCATCACCGACTTCGCGAGAGGCTCGCATCAGTCGGTACAGCGCGTTCTGGTCGGAGGGATCGAGGGCCAGCGCGGCCTTGCATTGCTCAATGGCCAGGGTGTTCCGCCCCGTTGCCATATAGATCTTGGCCAACAAGTCACGTGCTGCCACGAGATCAGGTTTGAGGCGGACGGCCGCCGTCGCGGACTGCGTCGCTTCGGTAAAGGTAGGGGAATTGGGCTGTGCCCCTTGATCGATCAACACCCGGGCCAGCAGGAAGTGAAGCTGGGCGTCGTCCGGGTGCGCACGTAACGCGGAACGTGTGGTGTTCAGGGCATCTTCAGAGTGGTTTCTCTGAGACTGCACCAGTCCCACCCCGTAGTCTCCGGTGCCGTGTTTCGGATCAAGTGTCTCTGCCGAGTGGAAATCGGCTTCCGCCTTGTCATATTGCGCCATACCTCCGTAGAGCATGCCGCGGGCAAGAAAGAGGGAGGGATCCCGTGGAAGGCGTGAGATGCCGGCGCTCACCATATCCACGCCGGCCTGGTAGGACTCATGCTCCATGCAAAGCTCGGCGAAGCGCACGTAGGAATCGGCGTGCAGGGGATCGGACACAATGGCGCGACGCATCATCGCGACCGCCTTGGGGGTGTCTCCGGTTTCTTCAAAGGCGTCGGAGGCGAGAACCAGCGTATCGACATCGGACGTCGCGTCCAGCAGAGGGCCGAGGGTCTGGGCAGCCGCTTGGCCTTGACCAGCTCGCAGCTCAGCCAGGGCCAGATCGTAAGTGATGCTCCCATCGCGGGGCCGCTCTGTCTGCAGTTGCTGAAAGACAGGAATAGCTTCCTTGTACAGCTTTACCTGAAAGAGGCAAGCGCCGTAGTGCTCCTGGGAGGCGGGATGAGCCTGGACCACAGGCGCGATCTGCTGAAAGTCCCGTAGGGCAGAGGAGCAGTCTTCGTT
>CAXTGN010000043.1:5746-16052 GCA_964243455.1 uncultured Acidobacteriaceae bacterium | reverse complement strand
CGTTCTCCGCCTCCGCTACCGCGAGCATCTCGCGCGCTGTGGTATCGCCTGGGTCGGCGCGGAGAATCTGGTTCAGTACCGGGATCGCATCAGGGTTGCGTCCGCGCACCAAAATCTGAGCTTCTGCCTTAAGGGCGCCGGGAAAGTGGGGAGCAGTTTCGAGGGCCTTCTTCAATACACGGAGGGCGCTTCCATCATCTCCTTTCATCGAATATGCGATGCCTTCCACCGTACGCAGACGCGCATCGGCGGGCCGCGTTCGAAGAGCCTGTTCCGCTTCGGCGATCGCCGCGTCGTACTTTCCTGCACGCACAAGCGCCGTAACAGACGCGAGAATGTCCTTTGTCTCCTGCGCAGGGAGACGCTGGGTGGTGAACCCGGGCAGCAAACATGCGGTCAGGCGCATCGTCGATCCCGAGCTCGTTACCCATCGATGGAGTCTTGAAAGGTGACGCCGACGCACGTACGAGTACCTCTTCTGCACGGAAGCCTACCACGGTCGCACTCCGTCTCCCGTGTGCGTTCACCTTGTTGGCCGAACGTCCTCCGAATCTGGACAGGTACCGCGCAAAGGGCGTATTTTGAAATTAATTTTGGCAGCGGCTGTGTAAGCGCATACATCCCGTTCTTTGCTCCATTGGCTTATCGACGGAGATGATTGCCGAGAAAGCATCAACGCGCGACATTCGACAGAACAGGGAATGGTAATCTCATGTCCAGGATCCGGCACAAAGCCAACAGGAAGCACCTTCTCACCGAGCCCAAAAACGTCGCGTTCGATGCACAGTTGAATCGGCGCAACTTCCTGGCAGGTGTTGCAGGCACTGCCATTGTCGCGAGTTTCAACGCTTCCAAAGCGTTCGCCCAATCGACAGACCCCTCGCTGAATCTTGCGAAGGTGGCGATCGCGACCAGCCTCACCACCACTAGTGAAAACAAGATCTCCACGCTGAACGACGGTTTTGTTCCGTCGAGCTCGCGGGACCGGACAAAAGGCGCTTACGCACTGCGCGGCGAGTTCGAAGAGCGCAACTCCCCGCAGTGGGTGCAGTATGCCTGGAGCAAGCCTGTTTCTGTCAGCAAGATAGATGTGTATTGGGCCATTGATGCTCCCAGGCGTGCCGGGTTTGCGGGCAGCGAGTTCGGCCGGATGATGGCACCGGCTTCCTATCGCATTCTCTACTGGAACGGCGCGGACTTTGTTCCAGTAGCGAACGCTCGTGGTCTGGGCATCGTGAACGACACCTTCAACACGACCACCTTCGACCAGGTGATAACGGACAAAGTGCGGCTGGAGGTCGTTCCAGAAGGGGAGCATGCCGCAGGCATCCTGGAGTGGAAGGTCTACAACGCCGGCCCCGTACCCTCGCTGCCTCCTGTAGTCGATGCGGGCCTAGACCGTTCGGTCGTGATGGGAGGACGCACCTATCTTGCTGGAAAGGCCATCTGGCTGCAGGACCTGCCCGAAAACATAGCGCGGTGGTCCAAGGTCTCCGGCCCTGGAAGTGTTGCGTTTACGAAGGCATCGTCACCGGTCACAACAGCCGCATTTTCTGCGCCGGGTGACTACGTGCTGCAGTTGACGGGATCCGGTGGGGACGAGCCTCGATCCTCCGTCATTCACGTCCATGCAGAAGCGGCGCCGCCAAAGGATCGTCTGGACGTGGTCTACACCAGGAAATACTCCGTTGACAGCCCACTCTGGAGCGCACGGGCTAAGACGCTTATCGTTGATTGGATCCCACACTGCATCGCGTACTGCGAGCGCACGGATGTTGCGGCTGGCAAAGGCGACGGAGGATTGGACAACTTCCTCGAAGCAGCGAAGGCCAATCGGGATGAACCGCACGCGCCGCACAAAGGGTTCGTGTTTTCCAACGCGTGGGTTCACCAGACGGTGGAGTCCATGTGCATCGCGCTGATGGTCGATCCGCAAGGCGATCAGGAGATCATCGATGCACAGTCGCATATGCGGGACACGCTGGATCGTTGGATCCCGATCATCCTTGCAGCGCAGATGTCGGATGGCTACCTGCAAACGGCGTACATCCTGGCAGACCGGTCGAGTTGGCCCGAACGGTGGTCACCTGAGCATCGTGGCAATCACGAGGGATATGTCTGCGGCTATTTCATCGAGTCTGCGATCAATCACTACACGCTGACCGACGGCAAGGATCTTCGCCTGTATAACGCAGCGAAGAAGCTCGCCGATTGCTGGGTGGCCAACCTTGGTCCTGGCAAGAAGGATTGGTTTGACGGACATCAGGAGATGGAGCAGGCCCTGGTCCGCTTCGGACGATTCGTGAACGATCAGGAAGGCAATCACCGGGGGGACGCGTATATTGCGCTCGCCAAGTTTCTGCTCGATTCGCGTCGCGGTGGGGCTGAGTACGACCAGAGCCATCTGCCACCGGGTCAACAGTACGAAGCCGTAGGCCATGCCGTTCGAGCGACCTACTTTTACTCGGGCCTGGCGGACATCGCCGCCGAGACGGGTGATCACGATTACCAAAGCGCTGTGCTATCGCTCTGGGACAACATGGTGAACAGGAAGTATTACCTCACCGGCGGTATAGGCAGTGGAGAAACCTCCGAGGGCTTTGGGCCCAACTACTCACTTCGGAACAACGCCTATTGCGAATCCTGTTCCAGCTGCGGCCTCGTGTTCTTCCAGTACAAATTGAACCTGGCCTACCACGACGCAAAGTATGTCGATCTTTATGAGCAGACGATGTACAACGCGCTGCTCGGCGGTGTCGATCTCCAGGGCAAGAGCTTCTGCTACACCAATCCTCTGGTCAATACACAACGCACGTTGTGGCATGTGTGTCCCTGCTGTGTCGGCAATATTCCACGCACGTTGCTGATGATGCCAACCTGGGCCTACGTGAAAGACAAAACAGGTGTGTACGTCAATATGTTCGTCGGCAGCCGCATTCAAGTCGGAGAGGTGGCGGGCACGAAGGTCGAGATGATTCAAAAGACCGACTATCCCTGGCACGGCGCGATCGCGATCACTGTCAATCCTGAACAGGCAAAGACGTTCTCTGTCTACGTCCGTATTCCGAACCGCACCACCAGCAGACTCTATACCGAATCTCCTGCGATCAATGGCGTCAAGAGGTTTGCCGTAAACGGCAGAGAAGTGACACCCCATATTGTTCGTGGTTATGCAGTGGTCACGCGTGAATGGAAGGCAGGCGATCACATCGAGCTAGAACTGCCGATGGAGCCACAACGCGTCATCGCAGACGACCGCGTCAAGGCTGACCTTGGCACCGTTGCGCTGAAATACGGCCCGCTTGTCTACAACGTAGAAACCGCAGATCAGCAGAACATCGCGCAGCCGCTTGGCGAAGGACCCTTGAAAGCGGAGTGGAAGCCCGATTTGCTGGGCGGAGTAATGGTGATTACCGGCACCTGGCAGGATGGCTCGCCTATGGTGGCCATCCCGAACTACTCACGCATGAACCGCGTTGGTCCTCCGCACGAGTACCTCGGTGATCCGGACATCAACTACGCACCGGGTGCGACGACGAGTTCCGGTGGGCAAACGCCCAGCAAGGTCGGTGATACGGCCGCTCCGGGAACTCCCGTCATCGTCACTCCCTCCTCCGGAGCAGGGAACACCACGCCCGCAAACAGCCGAGCCCGTAAGCGCAGCATGCAGATCGAATCCAAGGTCTGGATCTAGCCTGGGAATTCGCGCAGCGCGGAAGGGTGCTGATGCGGCATGCTTCCTTCCGCTATCGGGAGACTGAACGTGAAGACGGAACCGTGGCCCAATTGACTGGTCACGGTGATCGTTCCATGGTGAGACTCCACAATGGCGCGGCTGATAGCAAGTCCCATCCCCGTGCCCGGAACACTGCTGTTCTGCGTTCGTGAGCGGTAGAGGCGATCGAAGATCAGGTTCTGCTCCTCCGCATCGATGCCAACACCCCGGTCCGCCACGCTGGTCAGGACAAACCCGTCTTTCTCCTCGGCGGAGATGAAGATCGGGGCCTGTTGAGGCGAGTATTTGGCCGCGTTCTCGAGCAGGTTGCTGAGGATCTTGCTGACCATTTCGAAGTCCGCGGATACCCTGGGAAGCTCGGGGAGCTTTACGGTGACGGGATGCGCGTTGCTTACCCACGCACAGGTCTCCTGCGCCTGCGCCAGGACGTCCGCTAAAGCGACGGGCTTGAAGATCATATGGACCTCCTGGGCTTCCAGTTGCGCCATCTCCACAGCTTGGCCCACAAGGCGGTTCAGACGATCCGCTTCCTCATCGACGATGGCCAGCAGCTCCTGACGGTTCTCCTCGCTAATCTCTGCTTGCGACCTAAGGGTGCTTGCGGCGCCCTTGATCGAGGTAAGCGGGGTGCGGAGGTCGTGAGTGATGGAATCGAGGATCAATGTGCGCAGACGCTCACTCTTTTTATTGGCTTCACTTTTTGCCACATCTTCGAGTGCCTGTGCACGGTCAAGGGCAATTGAGACGAGTCCGCTCAGCGCCTGAAGGCTCTTGGTCGAAAGCGAGGCATCCTGCAGAAGCAGCAGGCCGCGTGGGCGAACGCCAGTGTATAAGGGAACCCGCATCTCCTGCGCCAGCCCGGGCTCGGGCCCCGGAAGACTCAGCGCCAGTTGGCGACAGGAAGCAACATCAGTCGGAGTGGTCTGCCGCAATCCTGCTCCGTACAGCCGGTCACCGTCCAACAGGTAGAGCAAGACGGACTCGGCACGGGACGCACTCCGGATTAGCGCAGGCAGGCTGTTCACAAGCGTGGCGACGTTCTCTGTCTGCAGCAGCTCTCGGCTGAGCGTAAACAGGACTTCCAACTCTCGCTGCCGCTGCTTCGCCTGTGCCGCCTCGTCTCGAGCCTTCTGGGAGAGTCGGCTTCCGATAACACTGGTGGTTAGAAAGGCAAAAAGGGCTAGCCAATTCTGCGGAGCAGCTATGGTGAAAGTCCCAAATGGAGGGAGGAAGTAGAAGTTGTAACCCGCCGTCGCAGCCAATGAGATCGCGACCGCATAGCGTAGGCTCCACCGAGCTGCCAGGATAAGGATCAACAGAAGAAGGGACAACGCCACCGTTGTCTGGTTCACATGAAGCCATTGCCGATAGACGAGTAAAATTCCGGTAAGAGCGCCAAACGCGAGCACCCATCGAGTGATCGCCACCGTACGACGCGAGTTCATGGAGAGAATTGTAAGACGTGTGGAACGTATCCTATCGATGCAGAGCGACGAGAGAGGCAAGTTGATGCGCGTTCTTGTGGTAGACGATGAGCGCCAGATCACACGCATGCTCAAGGCTTCACTCCAGAGCAACGGATACACCGTTCTGGTCGCCAACGACGGCCTGGAGGGCTATGAGAAGGTCGAGACGGAACGCCCGGATCTGATCATCACCGATCTGGCCATGCCTGAGATGAACGGGCTGGAGCTGACCCAGGCTGTTCGCAAGATTGCGACGACTCCGATTATTGTGCTCAGCGTTCGGGATACAGACGTAATGAAGATCACCGCATTGGACGAGGGAGCCGATGACTATCTCACGAAGCCGTTCAGCATGCCGGAACTCCTTGCCCGTGTAAGGGCACAGCTCCGGAGAGTGGCCGAGCCTGCGTCAGAAGTATCCCGTATAGAGACGGGCGACTTTATTCTGGATACGCTCGCTCATACTGCGAGCCTGCAGGGTCAGCCTGTCCACCTCACGCCGAAGGAGTTCCAGCTGCTTGCATTGTTGTTGCAGAACGTGGGTCGAGTGATGACGCACAAGGTGCTTCTCCGCTCTATCTGGGGTCCGGCCTTTGAGGAGCAGCCAGAGAACATCCGGGTGCTCATCGGTGCGCTTCGCAAGAAGCTGGATCGGGGAGATGGGATTCGCTACATCCAGAGTGAACCTTGGGTAGGTTATCGTCTGCTGCCGAACGGCTCAGCTGACTAGATCTTCGCCAGACTGGTTATGGTTGATCATCGGTGCTCGAAGCAGGGCTTCCCAGGGTGATGCTCCTGCTCAGACGGAAGGTAAGTATGCTCTCCGCGCCGTAGGTAATCTCCCGGTTGTTGCCCGTTAAACCAGCTCCTGCCGTCCCAGCTCCGGCCCCCAACAGGCCGCCAAGAAGGGCACCCTTTCCGCCACCAGCCAGTCCACCGATCAAAGCACCGCCACCTGCGCCGCCACCGACCAGGGCTCCGGTACGCTTTCCTTTGCCCTTGGTCTCAGAACTCACGAGTGCTGTCTGTACGGTGTACCTGCGACCACGCACAACAATCGAAACGAGCCTCAGCGACATCGAGGCTGCACCCTTGAACCTACCAGCCGATTTCGCAGACGTGACAACCCCGTTTACGGTCGAGCCGGCCGGCAGTACCACACCTTGCTTCAGACGGACCGGGCTCGCCAACTCACCGCGAAACGGGTCACCCGCGTTGTTGTTCTTGGAACTCAGACTGGTGGATAGCCTTACGGGCAGACTGGTACCGGCCGGCACGACCTGTTGGACGGCAACCGCGCTTGGCCTCACCGGCGTATTGGCCGGCACCGTCGGAACAGAAGCGGTTGGCGACGCGGAGGCAGCAGCTGGAGAGGGTACTGGCAGGGGAGCAGCTTCGGCTGCTTGTTGACTGGTTGCAGGCTGCGGGACTGCAGTCGTTGTTCCGCTATTGGCAACGACACCGGTGTTCCCGTTCGCAGCGGTTGAGGGGCGAATAGGCGCAGGTGCTGATCTACTGCATGCCACCAGACAGAAGCTTAAGACCACGCTGGATCCAAGCGGAGCGCCGCGATGAAACACGGAATGACCTTTCCCTGGCTTCGTGGCAGGCCCGTCAGAGGAGGTATTTACTGAAACAGTGTTCGTCCATCGCTTCATCTTGTGGAGCCCCTTCGGCATTGTGGCTACAGTACACCCGTTTTCTTTTCTGGGTGCAGGGTTCGGCACCCAATTTCTTCGCTGGTCATATGAAGACATAAACAACGGTCACCGGAGCATGTTGCAGTCAGCGGCCGCACGGCACTCCTGACCTAAGGCCGGATTCCCGGGCCCACAGCAGTCTCGATTGAGCGGAGATCAGGCGGTCCAACACATCGGCTGTGTGTGATCAGAACGCCGTAATAATCTACTTGACTCGCGAGAGTTGCACGGGTAGGTTCGCTCCATCTTATTCACGAGTGTGGACGGGATACTCCACCAACGTGGCCTCGCAACGATCAAAACAGAGCGCCCGGGCCTAGAAGACGTATCCGGTAATAAGCTGCTTAGAAAGAGTAATGATGATCAAGTGGCGCGCTCTGCATTTCGGAATCGTTCTGGGCTTCTCGATGTCTCTTGTGTCGGCGGCAGGCGGCCAGGCACCACAGCAGCCACGGCCAACCCAGGGCGGCGGTTCAGGACAGCCACCCCGAGCCGGCGACCGCGGCAAGCCTGGCAATCAGAACGGATCAGGTCCGAACCGTCCGCAGCCACCTAACCCCAACCCAGGCCAGGGGAGCCCGGGCAGGCCACAGGTTCAGCCCCCGGGGCCCGCACCAGGCAACAACAGACCAGGACCAGGCAACAACAGACCCGCACCAGGCGGAAGCAACCGCCCAGGGCAGGGCAATGCAGGTGGACCGCAGGTTCAGCCGCCGCGACCATCGCCGGGGGGAGGAAACGGGAACCGGCCAAATCCGGGCTCACGACCGGGCGGTCGTCCCAACAGACCCGCCCAGTGGGGGCGTCCTCCGCAACAGCGGCCGTCTTACCGGTTTCGGCCAACGGACCGTGCTTACCTGCGTCGCTTTTATCTATCTCGCCTGCGTTCGATCAACCTGGCGCGAAGACCCGTATTTGCCCCGGGCGGCTACTTCCCTTACGCGGACATCGTGTACCTGAGTACGTTGCCACCCAACCTCTACGGGTATCTGCCCCCACCGCCGCCGGGGTACTCGATGGGATACTTCGAGGGGTACGTGGTCGTGTACGATCCCAACACTTACTACGTAGCAGATGTAATCGACCTCGTGCAGTAAGCGCCATTGGCGATAGTAAGGGGGCCGGCTGCAACGCGATGTCGCGGCAGAGCGACGTGAGGTAGTCGGTCACTTTCTCGAGGGCGTCACCTGGTCCAATGCGAGATTCAAAGCCAACACGTTCACGCGCGGCTCTCCCAAAAGGCCAAGCTGTCTGGGTCGGGTTTGCTGCGCAACAAGTGCCTCAACAGCGGCCTGTGAAAGGTGACGCTCCGTGGCGACGCGGGCAACCTGATAGAGGGCGGAGGCAGGGCTAATGTCAGGATCGAGCCCCGAAGCCGACGCCGTGACGAGATCAATGGGCAGGGGAGTTCCGTTTCCCTCCGTCTTCACGCTAGCCTCCACACGCTGGATAAGTGCCTTGTTTGTGGGTCCATAGTTGAAACCCGAGGACGCCGTTGCGTCATAGCCTGTGCCCGCTGCCGACGGCCTGCTATGGAAGTACCCTGGACCCGTAAACGGTTGGCCAATCAAAGCGGACCCAAGAAGTTCTCCATGACGTGTGATGAGCTGCCCATTGGCCTTCTCATGCATGGTAAGTTGTGCGATGCCCGTGATCAGGAGGGGATACCCGAGGCCGAGCAGCAGCGCGGTGATCACCGTGTACAGGCAGCTTGTGATAATGAGTCTCATAGACATTCTCCAACTTTGAAGACCTACGCAAGATGCAGCGTGAAGATAAGCATGTCCAGCAGCTTGATAACGATGAAGGGAACTACGATGCCGCCGAGACCATAGACCAGCAGATTGCGTTGCAAAAGAGCTGCGGCCGACATGGGCCTGTATCCCACGCCACGAAGAGCCAGTGGTATAAGGGCGACGATGACCAGGGCATTGAAGATCACAGCCGAGAGCACAGCGGACTCGGCATTATGCAAATGCATGATGTTCAAAGCGTTCAACACCGGAAACACACCGGCAAACATGGCGGGAATGATCGCGAAGTACTTGGCCACATCGTTCGATATGGAGAAGGTAGTAAGCGCGCCACGGGTCATGAGCAATTGCTTCCCAATCCCGACGATCTCGATAAGCTTGGTCGGATTCGAATCAAGGTCGACCATATTGCCCGCCTCTTTAGCGGCTTGTGTGCCGGAGTTCATGGCGACACCCACGTCGGCTTGCGCAAGGGCAGGTGCATCGTTGGTCCCGTCACCGGTCATGGCTACCAGCTTGCCTTCCGCCTGCTCGCGCTTGATTAGGTCCATCTTGTCCTTTGGCTTCGCCTCAGCCAGAAAATCATCCACGCCGGCTTCGCGGGCGATCGCTGCGGCCGTGAGCGGGTTATCGCCGGTAATCATGATCGTGCGGATGCCCATCGAGCGAAGCTGCTCGAAGCGTTCCTTCATGCCGCCCTTGACGACGTCTTTCAGGTAGATCACACCGAGTGCCCGCCCATTTTCCGCAACAACCAGAGGCGTTCCGCCTTTCCGGGAAATCTCTTCCACCGTACCCCGCACTGCCTCCGGCATCGGCGACCCATGCTCCGTCAGGTAGCGGGCAATCGCGTCCACTGCCCCCTTTCGAATAGACCGGTCCTCCACCTCGATACCACTCATGCGCGTGTTGGCGGAAAAAGGAACGAACTCCGCATGCAAGTGCGATAAGTCGCGACCCCGCAGGTTGTATCGCTCCTTCGCGAGCACCACGATAGAGCGACCCTCGGGTGTTTCATCTGCAAGGGAAGATAGCTGGGCCGCATCCGCGAGCTGATCCGCCCCAACGCCGGGCGCGGGCAGAAACTCGGTGGCTTGCCGGTTCCCAATGGTGATTGTGCCGGTCTTATCCAGCAGCAGGGTATTCACGTCGCCGGCAGCTTCTACCGCACGGCCTGACGTTGCTAGAACATTTTGCTGCACGAGCCGGTCCATACCTGCAATGCCAATGGCCGAGAGCAACCCACCGATGGTCGTCGGAATGAGGCAGACAAGAAGGGAGATCAAGACAAAGATTGTCTGCGGTGCACCGGAGTAGATAGCAAACGGCTGCAACGTGACCACCGCAAGCAGGAACATGATCGTGAGCCCCGCGAGCAGGATGTTCAGTGCAATCTCATTCGGAGTCTTCTGCCGTTCCGCTCCCTCTACCAGGGCAATCATGCGGTCCAGAAAGGTCTCACCGGGATTTGAGGTGATGCGGATGCTGATGCAATCAGAGAGCACGCGAGTGCCGCCGGTGACAGCGGAGCGATCCCCACCGGTTTCGCGAATGACTGGCGCCGACTCACCGGTGATGGCCGACTCATCCACAGAAGCTATCCCCTCGGTCACCTCACCGTCGCCCGGAATCATCTGTCCCGCGGTGACC
>CAXTGN010000043.1:0-5717 GCA_964243455.1 uncultured Acidobacteriaceae bacterium | reverse complement strand
ATCTGAGAGCTGGGGACCTCCTCAACCACTCCCGCTTTGTTGACCCGGTAGGCCGTCGTCTCCGACTTGGCCAGCCGCAGAGCATCGGCCTGGGCCTTGCCACGGCCCTCCGCCATCGCTTCAGCGAAGTTAGCGAACAGCACCGTAAACCAAAGCCAGAGCGTGATCTGCAGATCAAACCGGAAATGACCGTGATGCGTTGCTAGATTGAGGCACAGGAGCACTGTTGTGAGCGCGCTTCCCAGTTCGACGACGAACATGACGGGGTTCTTCATCATCAGACGTGGGCTCAACTTGCGCAGGGCATCCAGCGACGCTCTGCGCATAATTTGGCGATCAAACAACGAGCGTTGCTTCGCTTGTGTGGACATGACAGAGATCTTTCGTATGTCTAGAAGACTTGGCCTGCACGCATCAGCAAGTGCTCCAGCACCGGCCCGAGCGCGAGGACAGGGAAGAAGGTGAGCGCCCCGACGATCACAATCACGCCGGTGAGCAGCACCGTAAAGAGAGGCGTTGTGACCGGGAACGTGCCGGAGGACGCTGGCACGATCTTTTTCCCGGCGAGATTGCCCGCAATGGCGAGCATCGGGACGATCATCATGAAGCGGCCGAAGAACATCGCCGCAGCAAGTGTGTAGTTGTACCAGTGAGTATTCGCGTTCAAACCGGCAAAGGCGGATCCATTGTTGCCCGTGGCTGATGTGTAAGCGTAGAGGATCTCGCTGAGCCCGTGCGGTCCGTAGTTTGCCAGACTGCTCAATCCCAGGTTCGGCAACAACACTGTGATTGCGGAAAAACCGAGAATCAACAACGGGAATATAAGCAGATACAGCATTGCCATCTGCACGTCGAAGGCTTCGATCTTCTTACCGAGGTACTCCGGTGTTCGACCGACCATCAGTCCTGCGATGAACACGGCCATGACGACGAAGACGAGCATCCCGTAGAGCCCCGCACCGACCCCGCCAAACACCACCTCACCGAGCAGGATGTTGACCATGGGCACCATACCCCCGAGTGGAGTGAAACTGTCGTGCATGCCGTTCACGGCCCCACAACTCGCATCGGTGGTGACCGTTGCGAACAACGCGCTATTCGCTATGCCGAAGCGGACCTCCTTGCCTTCCATGTTTCCGCCGGACTGCGCCTCCGAAACTTGCCCGTTCACATTTCGCAGTAGCGGATTCGTGTGGGATTCAGCCCAGTATGTCGTCAGCGTGCCGGCAAACCAAAGCACGACCATGGCTGTCAACACCGCCCAGCCATGCTTCGGCGACCCGACCATCTGCCCAAGCGTGATGCATAGACCCGCAGGGATCAAAAAGATGGAGAGCATCTGGAGGAAGTTTGTGAGCGGTGTCGGATTCTCGAAGGGGTGAGCACTGTTCGTGTTGAAGAAGCCACCGCCATTGGTGCCAAGCATCTTGATCGCCTCTTGAGAAGCAACCGGACCCTGAGCGATGGTCTGGGTTGTAATCACGATGGGCTTACCATCCGGGCCGGTCGCTTTCTGCGAGTCGAGGAGCTTCACCGTGTCATACGGATGCAGGTTCTGCACCACGCCCTGGGACACCAGCACGAGCGAGAACACGACACTGATAGGTAGCAGAATCCACAATGTGCCACGTGTGAGATCGACCCAAAAGTTCCCCAGCGTCGTCATCTCACGGCGAGCTATGCCACGAACAAACGCAATGGCAAGCGCAAGCCCGACGGCTGCAGACCAGAAGTTGTGCGTTGCCAATCCCAGCATCTGCGTGAGATAGCTCATCGTCCCTTCCGGCACGTATGACTGCCAATTGGTATTAGTTGTAAAGGAGATGGCCGTATTGAGCGCAAGCGCCGGTTCGACACCAGGCAGGTGTTGCGGATTCCACGGCAGGTGTGCCTGAAGCCGCTGAACTACATATGTGAGTAGAAGGGTAGCGGCACTGAAGGCGAGCATGCTCAAGACATACGTTGTCCACCGCATCTCCTCGTCCGGCTCTACGCCCGTAGCCCGATACAGAAGACGCTCACAGGGGCCGAGCAGGGGATCAAGAAACGTTCTGCGGCGTTCGAACACAGCGGACATATAAGTGCCCATCGGCTTGGCAAGCAGAAGCACCGCAGCGATAAAAACACCAATCTGTAACCATCCGTTCAGGGTCATAACTAGAATTTATCCGGACGCAAAAGGGCAAAAACGAGATACACCATAAGCAGGGCAGAGAGCAGAAGAAGAATGCTATTAAGGATCATCGGCGAGATCCTTTCAGGTGGTCGCAGCCGCGCGTATACAGCACAGCTAAGCCGAAAAGAACCACCAGGGACAGTACGGCAACAATATCGATCATAAGATCGTGCTCCTCAGAGAAGACGATGACCTATCTGCCGGTACCTGCAAAATGGCATGTCGGTGCATCTGTTTCTCCTCGACCCATTCAAAGTCCGGGAGGCATAGAAAGTCCGTAGTCTTCCTATAAAGAATTCATAAAGCGAAGGAGGCGCGGACCACCTGATGCGTCAGTGCTGCTCCTCGGTCACGATGTGGAGGTCGACGTGCGGCGCTTCTGCCATGAATTTCTGCAGCGCGTAGTAATACAGATAGGACCGCATGCCGTGTGTCGCGGACCGCCCCACGATCGCCTGTGTGACGCGGTGCTCTCGTATATAAGTGGCCGTCGTTCGCGCCGTGTCTCCGCCTGTCAGGGTCACAATCTGTGCCCCGAGATGCGTGGCAAAGGCGAGGCTGCTGTTCAGGATGCGCCTTCGCTCGCTACCCTGGTCCGTTTTCTCGCTCACGTGCAGAACGTAAAGCTCCGCATTCAGTGCTTCGGCAAGTCGAGCGCCACGCGCAATCAGGTCCCGTGCCTGGTGGCTGGCGCTGATGCAGACCGCCACCTTCTCCGCTACGGACCACTGCGGGCCGAGTCGCTTTCGCTTTACGTATTCCTCAAGCGTCCGGTCCACGGCACGGGTCACTCGTTGAAGTGCCATCTCGCGAAGGGCTATGAGATTGCCCCGCCTAAAGAAGTTCGTCAGCGACCGTTCGACACGCTCGGCGGGATAGATGTCGCCACGGCGCATCCGCGTTACCAATGCCTCAGGAGTCACGTCGCTGATGACGATCTCATCGGCTCGGTCGAGTACCCAATCGGGTACCTGCTCACGGACGGTGACGCCGGTCAGAGCCTGCACACGTGGCGTCAGACTCTCCACATGCTGAACGTTAACAGTGCTGAGTACATCAACCTTGTTCTCCAAAAGCAGCAGGACGTCTTCGTATCGCTTGGCGAACCGGCTACCCTCGATGTTGGTATGGGCCAGTTCATCGACAAGTACCACTTGCGGAGCTCGTGAAAGTACAGCTTCCACATCCATCTCAGAAAAGAGGGTGCCTTTGTATTCGATGTGGCGCGGGGGCACCGTTTCCAGCTTGCCGGCCAGTTCTGCGGTGCCGCTGCGGCCATGCGTTTCTACCACGCCGATCACTACGTCCTCGCCCCGGCTTCGTCTTCGTATACCCTCGCTCAACATGCTGAAGGTCTTTCCCACACCGGGGGCATAGCCAAGAAAGACCTTAAATCGCCCGCGCTCTTTGTCAGATTGCGCTTGCAGCCATTCCTCAGGTGATTTGCGTGCGGGTTCAAACCGTTCAGCCACGGCGTAAGATCGCTCCCATCGTGAACCGCCCTTTGGGGTAACGGGCAATATCCTCTTTAACCCTTTTGGCGCTCTCGCCGAAATTGTACTTGTACCCGCGAGTATCCTTCGGACGGACGAACAGCTCGGCTGCTCATTCTGCATATTGCCAACGTCGGGTTTGCATGCCGGGGCGTGCATCCGCTCTGGCTCACAGGCACGCAAAGAATAGCGGCCACACATCGAGATCTCCTCAATCGACCGGCAGGCAGACCTTGCACGGTGGTCATGTCGCGGTATCTCAAGGTACGTTCAGCGCCCATGTCTCCGGGATGCTCTCTGCCTGTCCTTACCCTTGCGTGCTACCATCTCGTTCCGGATCCATGGTTCGCACAACTAAAGCTCGGAGGAACATTTGGCGCGTTGTCAGTATGCAGGCAAGATCATTCTGGGTTCCGTGTTTTTCAGCGTTGGGCTGTTCTGCGTGAACGGCGCTCGAGGGCTCGCACAACAGACATCGGGAGCAGGGATGGCGGGGGCCAACTCCAGTGTGATCGATCCGGACGGAACGGCTCATGTCATCCGAATCGTGCCGGTGCCCACGACGGTTAGTCCTGAAGCGCAACGGGTGCTTTCTCGCCAGGTTTCCGATACGGCTGTCCCTCAAACGCTTGCGGATCGGCGCAAGCAGACCGATGCCTGGCAGGCAGGGGCAGGGGAGGCATTCCGTGCTATCTACCCGGTAGATATCCAGCAGAGCACCTTGGCCGGCGTACCCGTACGTCTGATCACGCCGCCTGCCATTCCCGCCGAGCATAGGAATCGCATACTGATCAACCTGCACGGTGGCGGCTTCAACTCGGACTCCGGATCGCTTTCAGAGTCCATCCCCGTAGCCGCTTTATCGCATACAGCCGTCGTGGCAGTTCTTTACCGCCTTACGCCCGAACACAAGTTTCCCGCGGCCGTGGACGACGCCGTGGCAGTGTACCGTGAGCTTTTGAAGACGCACCGTCCTCAGGAGATCGGCATCTTTGGTACTTCTGCAGGGGCCATCCTTACAGCGGAGGTGGCCGTCCAGCTCCGGCGATTGAACCTGCCGCTACCCGCGGCACTCGGCATCTTCTCCGGTATGGGCGACTTCAGCAGAAGCGGCGATTCACAGTCATTATTTGCGCTCAACGGCTTGTCCGGTCATCTTGACCCCCCGAAACCACCGACGCAAGGGAACGGAGAGTACGCCGGCGCTACGAGCTTGACGGACCCGGTGCTGTCACCCGTATTTGCCGACCTGAAGGGCATGCCCCCGACAATCTTCATCACCAGCGGGAGAGACCTGCTGCTCAGTGGAACAACGATCCTGCATCGTTCCTTCCTGCGGGCAGGCGTGGATGCACGACTTGTCGTCTTCGAAGCGCTTCCGCACGCCTTCTGGAACGATCCTCATCTCCCGGAGACCAGAGAGGCTAACGGTTTGATGGCCGATTTCTTAAGTGAACACCTGGGGAACTAAGCAGGATGGACAGCCACACCAGCGGCGTGGCTGTCCATGATTGCTGCGGCCTACGACGCCAGGCTGTCCCGGTAATACTTCACCTTGTCATGCGAAGCCTGAATGTGCGGTTGCTGCCGGTTCAGTACAGCGCGCACGCTGCTGTCGACACTGCTGTCCTCAAGGGCTTCCTTGTAGGCCTTCTTGGCCGCATCCTCGCCCTGTTCGGCCGTCTCGAGAAGGGTGTGATCTCCGCCGCCGAGATTGGCCTTCAGATCGCCCCATACCCGGTGGACCGTGCCGGCCGTCGTTCCACCTACATCCTCGCTTACGCCGGCGGCCGCCTGCACTTCGCGCGCAAACTGTCCACGAGTCTGGGCTTCCTGCACGAAGAAGGTCTTGAGTTCGGGACTCTTCATGTGCTCGCCGATATCCGCGAAACCACGTGCGCCATCGTTCAATACCTTAATTACCGTCTTCACCAACGCGTTTGTATCAGCCATAGTGCGATCTACCTGCTCTTTCCTGGTCCTGCTTTTCCCAGTCCGCTCCTTTGGATGCGGCTTAAGGCACCTTGTGCAGGCTGCTCCGGCTGGAT